>CAXUMV010000073.1:0-11727 GCA_964252065.1 uncultured Lichenihabitans sp. | reverse complement strand
TCCGCTACGACCCCAAGGGGCGCATCGAGCGCGAGATCGCGCTTCCCGTCACCCAGGTCACCTCGATGGCCTTCGCCGGGCCTGCCCTCGACCACCTGGTGATCACGACGTCCAAGCGCCTGCTCTCGCCCGCCGACCGCGCCGCCCAGCCCCTCGCCGGCGATCTCTTCGTGACGAGGCCCGGCGTCCGGGGCCTCGTCGAGCCCTCGTTCGGTTCGAGTGAGCCCGTCGCGTGAGGACGTTCGTGCACAGCTTTGCAATAACGGCGACGGCCGTGGCCCCTGTTCGACATGTCGTGAAGCCGGGCGATGCAGGTGGCGGGCAAGGTCAAAGCTGTTGACGCCGGATCACCTCGGCTGGTATGCAAAGCTATGCAAGACGGACGGCAGATCAGGATCGGACTTCTGGGCGCGGGCCGGATCGGCAAGCTCCATGCCGCCAACCTGGCGAGCCGCACCGATATCCGGCTCGCCTTCGTCGTCGACGTGAATACCGCGGCCGCCGAGGCCCTGGCGGCCCCGACGCAGGCCGCCGTCTTCGCGACGCTGGCCGAGGCGCTCGACCATGCGACGTGCGATGCCGTCATGATCTGCTCGCCGACCGACACCCATGTGGATGCGATCGAGACGGTCGCGGCGGCCGGCCTGGCGATCTTCTGCGAGAAGCCGATCGACCTCTCGATCGCCCGGGTCGACCAGGCGATCGCGGCCGTGGAGCGGCACGGCGTGCCGTTCATGATCGGCTTCCATCGCCGCTTCGATCCCACCCACCGGGCCGCCCACGATGCCCGGGCTGCCGGCCGCATCGGCCGTCTCGAGCAGATGGCGATCGTGGCGCGCGATCCCGGGCCGCCGCCGGCCGAGTATGTGAGGCGGTCGGGCGGCCTCTTCCGGGACATGATGATCCACGACCTCGATCAGGCGCGCTTCCTGTCCGGTTTGGAGTTCGTCGGGGTCTATGTGCGCGGCGGCGACCTGATCGGCGCCGGGTTTACGGCGCTGGGCGACATCGACACGGCCTCCGCGGTGTTCTGGACGGCGGAAGGCGTCGTCTGCACGATCCAGAACAGCCGCCGGTCCGTCTACGGCTTCGATCAGCGGGTCGAGCTCTTCGGCGAGCGGGGCGCGCTGCGTGTCGAGAACCCGCGCCCGACGATGCTGACGATCGACGACGCGGCCGGCACCCATGCCGACGGCCTGTTCAACCACTTCCCCGGCCGATACGCCGCCGCCTACCGCGCCGAGCTCGACCATTTCGTCGCCGGCGTCCGGGACGGCACGCCGCTCCAGCCCGGCGTCGAGGATGCCCGCCGCTCTCTCGTCCTCGCCGACGCCGCCGCCCTGTCGCTGAAGGAGGGCCGGCCGGTCGACATCGACTACGGCTGATCCGGCCGCCCGCGGATCGTGCAACGTCCTTGCGCCGCCAAGAGCGCGAGGCCCCTTTGGAGGAAGCAACATGATCGCCACCCGCCTGGTTCTCGCCTCGACGGCTCTGCTCGTAGGAACGGCGCTCGCGCGCGCCGAGACCATCCCGCTGATCGTCAAGGACACCACATCGCCCTACTGGCAGACCGTGCTGGCGGGCGGCTGCCAGGCCGCCAAGGACCTGAAGGTGAGCGTGCCCCGCCTCGGTCCGACGTCCGAGGCCGACATCTCGGGCCAGATCTCGACGCTCGAGAACGCCGTCTCGCAGAAGCCCGCAGCGGTCGTCATCGCGCCCACCTCCTTCGACGGCCTGGGCGCGGCGGTCGACGAAGCGGCGTCCAAGGTCAAGGTGATCGGCATCGACTCGATGGCGAACTCCAAGAAGTTCACCTCGTTCCTGACCACGGACAACGTCGAGGGCGGCCGCATCGCCGGGCGCGCGCTCGGCGCGGCCATCAAGGCCAAGTTCGGCAAGGCGGAGGGCGAGGTCGCGATCATGTCCTACATCGCCGGCCCGGCCTCCCTGCGCGACCGCATCGCCGGCTTCACGGAAGTGCTCGGCAAGGAGTTCCCCGGCCTCAAGATCGCGACGACCCGCGTCGGGGACGGCCAGACGACGACCAATCTCAACCAGACGGTCGACATCCTCGGGGCGATGCCGAACCTCAAGGGCATCTTCGCCGATGCCGTCTTCAGCGGCCTCGGGGCCGGCCAGGCGATCAGCGAGGCCAAGGCCAGCGACCGCATCATGCTGGTCAGCTTCGATTCGAGCGACCAGCTCATCCAGTGGCTGCAGGACGGGGTGGTGCAGGGCCTGGTCGTGCAGGACCCCTACCGGATGGGCTACGACGGCGTGAAGACGGCACTCGCGGCCAGCAAGGGCGAGAAGGTCGAGACGGCCATCGACACCGGCGCCAATCTCGTCACCAAGGCCAATCTGGGCGATGCCAAGATCGCCAAGCTGCTGAAGCCCGACCTCAGCTGCAAGTGACCCCTGCCGTGGTGGAGACTGCGGCGGCGCCGCCGCCGCTGCTTCGCCTCGAGGCGCTCGACAAGCGGTTTTTCGGCACGCATGCGCTGAAGGGGATCACGCTCGATCTCCTGCCCGGCGAGGTGCACGCGATCGTGGGCGAGAACGGCGCCGGCAAGTCGACGCTCATCAAGATCATGACAGGCGCCCACCTGCCGACCTCCGGCCGCTTCATCTATGACGGGCGCGAGGTGACCCCGCGAGGACCGGCCGACGCGCTGGAGCTCGGCATCGACGCCGTCCACCAGGAGATGGTGCTCTGCCCTCATCTCACGGTGGCGGCGAACATGTTCCTGGGGTCGGAGCCGGCCCGTGCCGGCCTCCTCCGGGAGCGCCAGATGCGGCAGCGGGCACAGGCCGTGCTCGACGACCTCGGCTTTGCGATCGCGGCGGGCGCCATCCTGTCCTCGCTGACGATCGGACAGCAGCAGCTCGTGGCGGCCGCGCGCGCGACGCTTCGGCAGTGCCGCCTCATCATCTTCGACGAACCCACGGCCTACCTGACCCGCAGCGAGGCCGAGAAGCTCTTTGCGCTGATCCGGCGCCTGCACGGGCAGGGCGTCACGATCGTCTACATCAGCCACCGCCTCGAAGAGGTCTTCGACATCGCCGACCGGGTCTCCGTCCTGCGCGACGGCCGGCTCGTGTCGACGCGACCGATCGCCGACTCCAGCCCCGACGCCCTCATCGAGGAGATGGTCAACCGCACCATCGGGGACCTCCATCACAAGGAGGACGTGCCCTTCGGCGAGGAGCTGCTCCGGGTGGAGGGCCTGTCGGGCCGCGGCTTCAGCGACGTGTCCGTGTCGGTGCGGCGGGGCGAGATCGTCGGCTTCTACGGCCTGGTCGGGGCCGGGCGTTCGGAGTTCGTGCAGGCCGTGTTCGGCCGCCACCGCGCGCAGGGGGGCCGGATGACCCTCAAGGGAGCTCCCTATGCGCCCCGCAACGTCGCCGCCGCCATCGACAAGGGCGTCGCGCTGGTGCCCGAAAGCCGCCGGGACCAGGGGCTCTGCCTCAACCTGTCGGTCGGCTTCAACATCAACCTGGCGGTCTTCGGCCGGCTGTCGCGGCTGGGCCTCGTGCAGGGCGCGCGGGAGCGGGACAGCGCGGATGCGCAGATCGAGGCGCTGCGCATTCGGACCGCCGGGCGCGACGCCGCCGCCATGACCCTGTCTGGCGGCAACCAGCAGAAGATCGTCGTCGGCAAGTGGCTCAACCGCGGCGCCGACCTGCTCATCGTCGACGAGCCGACCGTCGGGGTCGACGTCGCGACCAAGGCCGAGCTCTACCGGCTGTTCGCCGACCTCCTGCGCAAGGGGGCCGGGATCATCCTGATCTCCTCCTACCTGCCGGAGGTCTACGACCTCGCCGACACGCTGAAGGTCATGCGGCGGGGCAGGATCGTCGCCTCCTACGCCCGCGGAAGCGCGAGCCACGAGACCATCCTCGCCGACGCCATCAAGGGGTGATGCTGCCATGGCCGATACCGCCGCACGTTCAGCAGCCTTGGCGCTGCGCTCCAAGCGCGTGGGGATCCTGCTCAACCTGACCCTGTTCGGGCTGCTGGCCCTCATGTGGATCGTGCTCGCCGTCACCTCGCCGGTGTTCCTCACGGGGGACAACGTGAGCAACCTCATGCGGCAGGCCTCGCTCTGGGCGATCCTCGCGGTCGGCGAGACCTTCGTGATCATCACGGCCGGCATCGACCTTTCGGTCGGCGCCATCGTCGGCCTGTCGAGCGTCATCGTCGCCGTCCTCCTCAAGGCGGGCGTGCCCATCGCCGCCGCGATCGCGATCACGCTGCTGTTCGGGGCCGCGGTCGGCGCCATCAACGCCTTCGGCGTCACCGTGCTCGGCTTGCCGCCCTTCATCATGACGCTCGCCGGCCTCACCTCGCTGCGCGGCATCGCGCTGCTCGTGACCGGCGGAGGGCCGATCGCGGGCTTCCCGTCCGAGTTCACCACCTTCTCCCGTGCCGCGCTGTTCGGCGTGCCGTCGCTGTTCTGGGTCGTCGTCGCGGTCGCGGTGCCCGCCTATGTCCTGCTGCACCGCAGCCGCTGGGGACGCTACATCTACGCGGTCGGCTCAAACCAGGAGGCGGCCCGGCTGGCCGGCATCAACGTCCGCAGCATCCTGTTCCTGGCCTACATCGTGTCGGCGACCTGCGCGGCGCTCGTCGGCATCCTGGCGACGAGCCGGCTGAGCCTCGGCATCGCGACCACGGGCGACACGTGGGAGCTGCAGGCCATCGCCGCCTCGGTGATCGGCGGGGCGAGCCTGTTCGGGGCCGTCGGGACCGTCATCGGCCCGCTCCTGGGTGCCCTGCTGCTGTCCACCATCAACCAGGGCGCCAACCTGCTCAACGTCGACGCCTTCTGGCAGCGCATCATCACGGGACTCCTGATCATCGCGATCGTATTCCTGGATCAGGTGCGCCGGCGGCGGCGCGGATGAAGGGAGAAGCCCCGTGACCCATTCCCCGCAACGCCCCTTCGAGGGCAAGAGAGTGCTCGTGACCGGCGCCGGCCAGGGGGTCGGCGAAGCCGTCGCGATCCTGGTGGCCGAGCGGGGCGCCAAGGCGGTGGCGATCTGCGGGCGCGACGCAGCCAAGCTCGCGCGGACCGAGGCGGCGCTGCAGGAGCGCGGGTCCGACGCCCTCCTGGTGCCGTTCGATCTCGCCGACGTGCCGGCCTGCCGGGCCTTCGTCGATCGCGCCGCCGACACCTTCGGCGGCATCGACGTCCTGGTGAATGCCGCCGGCCTCACCGACCGCGGCACCATCGACGACACCGATCCGGCGATGTTCGACATGCAGTTCGCCATCAACGCGCGAGCGCCCTTCTTCCTCATGCAGCAGGCGATCCCGCATATGCGTCGGGCCGGGGGCGGAACCATCGTGAACGTCCTGTCGATCGTGGCTCACGGCGGGCCCCCCTTCATCGTGGCCTATTGCGGCGCCAAGGCCGCCCTGGCGGCGATAACCAAGAACGTGGCCAATGCCGTGCTACGCGACCGCATCCGGGTGAACGGCCTCAACATGGGCTGGACCAGCACGCCCCACGAGCACGTGGTGCAGACACAGACCCATGGCCGGGGCGCCGACTGGCAGGACGCCGCCGGGGCCGGCCAGCCGTTCGGCCGGCTGCTGCTGCCGGTCGAAGTCGCCCGCGCGGTCGCGTTCCTGGCCAGCGGCGAATCCGGGCTGATGACCGGCGCCATCGTCGATTTCGATCAGCAGGTGATCGGCACCATGCCGGACGGGGAGACGTGAGCATGACGGATCGGTTCGCAGGCCGGGTCGCGATCGTCACGGGGGCCGGGCGCGGCATCGGCCAGGCCACGGCCGATGCCTTTCGCCGCGAGGGCGCGCGGGCCGTCTACCTCGATGCCAACGAGGCCGCGGCCACCGCGGCGGCCGCGCGGACGATCGGCGAGGGCGAGGGCCTGGGCCTTGCCTGCGACGTTTCCCGGGCCGCGGACGTCGAGGCCGCGGTCGCGGCGACGCTGGACCGCTTCGGCCGGATCGACATCGTGGTGAACAATGCCGGCATCTGCACCCTGAACCTCGCCGTGGACCTGTCGGAGGAGGAATGGGACCGGGTCATGGCTGTGAACGTCAAGGGCATGTGGCTGATGTGCAAGCATGCCCTCCCGGTCATGGGCGAGGGCGGCGCCATCGTGAACATCGCTTCGCAAGCCGCCCGGCGGGCCCAGCGCTTCACGGCCCATTACAGCGCCTCGAAGATGGCCGTGATCGGCTTCACTCGGGCGCTCGCGGTCGAGGTCGCCCCGCGCGTGCGCGTGAACGCGGTCAGTCCCGGCACCATCGGGACCGACATGATCCAGCACGAGGTGAACTGGCGCGTGTCGCGGGGCCACGATCCCACCCCGGAGTCGGTCGAGCGCGGCTGGCTCGACCGCATCCCCCTCGGGCGCTACCAGCAGCCCGAGCACATCGCCCGGACCATCCTGTTCCTGGCCTCCGACGAGGCGAGCGAGACGACCGGCGAATGCGTGAACGTGAGCGGCGGCGCCGTGATGGAGTGACCCGCCGTCCGGCTGACCCCGGAGGCGGAAAATAAGGTCCTATCACGCGGCATCGAGGACGACCGGCGCCGACCGTCCCTGTCGCCTTCGCGAGCGCAGCGAAGCGATCCATGGCCAGTCCTCTTTCAAGACAACGTGGATCGCCTCCGCGTGGCGCGGCTCGCGTTGATGAGACGTGCAGGCGCAGCGCAGGAGCGCATTACTCCTCGATCGCTCGAACGTTGTTGGCTCGTGCCGACATTCGGTCGATGGAGCCCGGCATCGGGCGCCTTGCTCGGCCCGCAAGAGGCCGGCCAAGCCGTGGCGACCGCCGCGCGGCAGCCGCCACAACCGCGGCAACTCTCCTCAGCATTGAGCGTCGGCTGAAAATCCGTTACGCGTGCAGGCGGTCCGGACGGTGACTTTGCCGTGTCGTTCCGCGTGCAACTGGCGGAGTTTCCACGTGACGTCTTGGAGTAGCAAGCCTGGATGGGGAAGTCACAGGATTGCACCATGAACGCGGTACCGGCAGACGGCAGCCATCGAGCATCTCGTATCTACGGGATTGGTATCTTATCGATTTCATTGCTTGTACTTCTTGTAATGATCGCCGCAAGGACGGACGCAAATATCGTCAATGTCTTTAAAGTGTTTTTACATAAAGATAGTATAGACAGCATCTCTGCAGAACAGCAGTTTCTACTGGAGGCGGTGCTTCCTAATTCGATCGGATCTCTGCTGACGCTTGCTTTTAGTGGCAAAAAGGTCATCACCATTTTATGGGTCTTAGTTGGTAGTCTTTTTCTGATTGCATCATTGTCATATCTGATTTTAGGATATTTGATCGACTATAAGACTGTCATCTTAACTATCTTATTCTCTTATATCATCAAGATCCTGATCTCATGGATTGGTAAATCGGACAGCTACCTGCTTGCCTTTCTCTTGATATCGACATTCTCGAGGTCGACATCTATCAAAGCCATCGCGTCTGGCTGCGCCGCACTCTGTCACCCTCAAATGACCATACTGGCTCTCGTCTTTCTTGAAAGTTCGCGATTTCTCACATCGAACAAGATACAAGCCGTCAACCTTGTCGGTGCGGCCGTTGGTGTTGTGCTCGACAAAGCGATCTTTCGATCGGTTCTTTCCCACGACATCATCGGGCGATCCGATTACATCGCCAATCACATCGCAGATATGCTCTTCGGCGGATTGTTCGACGCAGCTAGCCTGCTCACGGTCACCTTGGTTCCGCCGGTCCTCCTCTTCACCCTAGCTGGCCTGATCAGGCCGTCGAACATCACGGATTTGCTGAAGACCCGCTCTCTTCCCTTCTATATCGCCCTGATCGTTATCTTTATGATCAGCTGTTTCTTGACCTTCGATCGATCACGGGTCTTTGTTCTCGCGACGTTTCCTGGCTACATGTATTTGCTTCACACCTATCGGCAAGAACTCTACGCCTTCCTGAAAGACAAGACGCTGGTCAGCTCGCTCATCGCGCTGTTGATGCTGGCGATGCCGCAGTCGGATTTCACGGGGTGGCGCGGGTCGTCGTCCGTAGCGAAAATCGTGACACGCCGGCTCGCACCCGACGTCGCAGAGCGCCGCTTCGTGTGCGCGCCAGGTTGCGACCCGGTCACGCAGAACGGTCCTTGATTCACCCCTCTCCGATATCGACGACGACGCCCACGGGCAAATCGCCCGCTAAAGCAGCTCGCCCTTGAGGGTCGCCTCGAGCTGACATCCGCCGGCGATGATGACCTACTGGATAGCGGTGCGGGCCCTGTCTGCGTCGCGGTCGCGCAAGGCCGTCAGGAGGATGTCGTGCCGGAGCGTGTCCTGCTGCCAGGGCGTGAGCCGGGGATAGAGCGCGTTGAGCATCGGTCCGCTGCGGAGCCAGAGCGTCTCCACGAAGGTGAACAGCGTCGGCAGGCCGGACATCTCGGCCAGCGAGAGGTGGAACGCCCGGTTCCACCCCAGAGAGCCCGGAGCGTCCTTGCTCTTCTCGGCCGCCGTGTAGCGGGCCTGGATGCGGCTCAGCGTCTCGATGTCCTTGCCGGTGGCGCGCTCGGCGGCCGCCGCCGCGCCCTCGCCCTCGAGCAGCACCCGCAGCCGCCGGGTCTCGAGATAGGCATCGAGCGACATCGGCGGCACGGTGAAGGAGGTGTTCTGCTTGAGCTCGAGGCAGCCGCTCGAGACCAGTTGCGCCAGCACCTCCCTGACCGGGGTGGTCGAGATGCCGAGCTGCTGGGCGAGGCTGCGGATCGTGATGCGATGGCCGGGCTTCCAGGCGCCGGAGCTCAGCTGGCGAACGATGTAGCGGCGGGCCTGGGTCGCAAGCGGGTCCCGGACGATGTCCGGCCCGCCGGTCCCATGCAGCGTTGCAAGATCGTCAAGGAGCATCGACACCTCAACCCGCCTTTCGTCCCCGGCTCTCGCGCTCGCGCCGCGACCATCGCGTCAAGACTGCCGGTCCCCCGTTATAAGGCCATCTTGCGAGGCGGCGGCAAACTGCGCCGATCGTCGCTCGCCGTGACGGCCGCGGGGGCTGGAATCAAGCATCGTCCGCTCGCCCGCTTGAGCGGCGCGGATCGTCCGATGGCGATGTCGAAGCGATCAGCGACCGGATGCGGTCCGCATCGGCGTCCATGGCCGGATGGTAGACGATCATGCCGAGATCAGGACGGCCATCCACCGTAAATCCCGAATACTCGAACTGCACGAGGCCGAGCGTTGCATGGCGGATGCGCTTGGTTCCTTCACCGTAGCTGTGAACGTCGTTGTCACGCCAGAGGGCGTCGAACTCGGGACTGCGCCTGCACAGCTCATCCACGAGCTGATCGACCGCGGACCCGGCACCGGCACGCGCCGCATCCGCCCTGAACGCACCGACCACGAAACGGGCCATGCCGTCCCAGTCGTCCTGCGCAGCCCGGATGCGCGGATTGCAGAAGACGAGACGCAGGATGTTGCGCTCCTTGGGTGGCAACGCGCCATAGTCGGTCAGGACGACAGCCGGTTCCAGGCCACCACATCCCAGGTCGCGGTCTTGATGATCGCGGGGCTGGTCTCCAGCGCGTCCAGCAGCCGCTGCAACCGGGACGTGACGCCCTCGGGAGCCTTGTATCTGACTTCGGGCGGGTGCCCGAGCCCGAGCATGAAGAGGTGCTCGCGCTCGAGTTCGGTCAGCATCAGCCCGGCGGCGATCCGGTTCAACACGTCCGCCGAAGGCGCGCCGCCGCGTCCCTGTTCAAGCCAAGTGTACCATGTCGGACTGATGTTGGCACGCTGGGCGACTTCTTCGCGGCGCAGGCCCGGCGTGCGGCGACGTGTGACGGAAAGACCGAATGCTGCCGGATCGAGCCGGCTGCGGCGATCCTTCAGGTAGCTTGCGAGCGAACGGTCTGACTTAGCGGACATGCCGATCCTGTTAGATCTCTTACTATGATAAGGTCACTGCTTTCATTCCAAGGCATCAAGGAGCACTTCGGTTGCCGAGGCAACTGAGGAGAAACGACCATGCGCATCTTTCTGACCGGCGCCACCGGGTTCATCGGCTCGAAGATCGTGCCGGAGCTCATCGATGCGGGCCATCAGGTGCTCGGACTGACGCGCTCCGAGGCCGGCGTGCAAATGCTCGCCGCGGCGGGGGCCGAGGCGCACCGGGGCGACATCGAGGACCTCGACAGCCTGCGCCGCGGCGCAGCAGGGTGCGATGGCGTGATCCACGCCGCCTTCGACCACGATTTTTCGAACTTCGTGGCAAACTGCCAGAAGGACCGGCGTGCCATCGCGGCGCTGGGCTCCGCGCTTGCCGGCTCGGACCGTCCCCTCCTCATCACATCGGGCACGGCCATGGGCACGGCCGTGCCGGGCCAGCCGGCGACCGAGGACCACTTCGACCCCGAGCACCCGAACCCGCGCGTCGCCTCGGAACTGGCGGGCCGCGACCTGTCGGAACGCGGCGTGAACGTGTCCGTCGTGCGGCTGTCCCAGATCCACGACACCCAGAAGCAGGGCCTCGTGACCGAGGTGATCGGGCTCGCCCGCAGAACGGGCGTGTCGGCCTATGTCGGCGAGGGCCTGAACCGATGGTCGGCCGCGCACGTCTCGGACACCGTGCACCTCTTTAGGCTCGCGCTGGAAAAGCACGAGGCCGGGGCCCGCTATCACGCGACCGCCGAGGAGGGGATCGCGTTCCTTGCAATCGCGGAAGCCGTCGGCCAGAGCCTCGGCGTTCCGGTGGCCGCCATGGCGCCGGACGAGGCGGCGGAGCACTTCGGTTGGCTCGGCGCCTTCGTGGGCAAGGACATGTCCGCCTCGAGCGCCCGGACGCAGGCCCTCCTGGGGTGGCATCCGACCGGGCCGGGACTGCTGGCCGACCTGGCGAGGATGCAACACGCCGAAACGCGATAGGATCGTAAATCACCAGGCTCGACCGCCTCGCCGCGCACCGGGTGTTTGAGACCCCGGCGGCGGCAACGCGGCAGTCAAGTCCCAAGTCTTCAAGAGGGATCGGTTCGAGTCGGGCGTATGCGTACCCCTGTCCTGAAGTGCGCCCAAATATAATCCTGCAGGTTCTCGGGGATCAGGTCGGGGTAGAACTCCATTCGCTCTTTGGCCGCCCAGCTGGACACCACACCGGCATGATCGTTCTTTTCGGAGCACCGGAACCGAACTTTTCGGACCCCGGCCGGGCCTTTTCTCAAGTTGCCATAAAACCGCAAGCCGTTGACTCGACCGGGGCATTGGTGCCCGTCCGCGTAGATGAACGGGCACTGGACGGCCCGCTCCTCCTCCACGTCTCCGATCGATCTCCGAGGCGGCCGCACCATGAAGGCCCGCGCCGACCGGCGGCGCGTCGACCTCGACGCTCACGTTCACGTCGCCTCCGAGCGACTCGATCCTGGAGCAACCGCCGATCGAGCGAACCGTCTCGTCCTGGGTGCGACGGTCAGCCGATCCCGAGCATGCGGCGGTTGCGCGCTTCGTCGGGCGCGGCACCCGCGAAGTCGTCGAAGGCCTTCTCGGTGACGCGGATCATGTGAGCCGCGATGAACTCGGCGCCTTCGCGGGCGCCGTCTTCCGGGTGCTTGAGGCAGCATTCCCATTCGAGCACTGCCCAACTGCCGTATCCATACTGGGCCAGCTTCGAGAAGATGCCGCCGAAGTCGACCTGTCCGTCGCCAAGCGACCGGAAGCGGGCCGCCCGGTCGATCCACGGCTGGAAGCCGGAATAGA
>CAXUMV010000072.1:0-11762 GCA_964252065.1 uncultured Lichenihabitans sp. | reverse complement strand
CACGCAGAGGACTGCAAATCCTTGCACCCCGGTTCGATTCCGGGCGAGGCCTCCATTTCCCTATCAATCAGCCGTGGGCGAGCATCTCGGTCACGGCGGGCGGCCTGTCCGGCGCGGCGCCCTTGCCCTTGAGTTCCTCGAACAGAGCCCGGATGGACTCCGCCCCGTAGCGTCGCTCCAGGCGGCGCACGGTGAAATGCCCGCGCGCGATACCCTGGAAATGGTCCGTGAAGGCGGCGTTGATCGCAGCGCCGGTCACCGCGCCGATGACCGGGATGGCCTGGGTCACCGCCTTCTGGCCGACCGCCACCCCGAAGCGGCTCGCGATCTGCGACAGCAGCCGCACGATGGCCGGCGCGGCCTCGTCCGCCATGCCGCGCTGCACGACGTAGCGGGCGGCCTCGGTGACGGATTTGGCGAGCAGGGAGCGCATCGCCAGATACCCGCTCTCTCCTGCGGGGCCGTTGTCGCTGCCGCTGCCGAGGGCGAAGACCTCGAGGCAGGCGAGCAGCGCCTCGGGCTCGGAAAGGTTCTCCCCCTCGGCCCGGGCGATCTCGGCGATGGCCCGCAGCATGATGGTCGTCGACACCGGCAGCTCGACCGGCAGGGCCGAGAGGCCGAACGCGCCCCCCGCCGCGCCCGACAGGGCCGCGGCCGCGACGTGCAGGCGCGGGCGGGCCGGGCGGGGTCCCTGGCCGCCGCGCAGCGAGCGGATCGCCGTCCGGAGCGCGACGCGGAGCGCCGCGACGGTCGCCCGGTTGACGGCCGAGAGCACCGGGGCCGGCACGATCTGGGCCGCAAGGTCGATCTGCTTGCCGAGGACCGCGTTCAGCCTTGAGGCGAGCGTCGATTGCGTCAGGGCCGCCACCGCACGCGTCAGGGCCGCGAGATCCTCGTCGGTGATCGCCGGTGGGATGACCAGGGCCGGGGTCACGTCCAAGCCCGCCGATGGCGCGTCGCGCGCCGTGTCCCTGGCATTCATCGTCGTCCGTCTCCCGAAGCTCGCGCACCATAAAACGCCGCGCCCGACAATCAATGCACGGAGCTGTGCGTGGCGCTCGCCCCGGCCGAACGGTCCGATTGACGCGCGGCGCCCGATGCAACAGGCTCGGGAAGACGCGCGAGGCTCGACGGCCCAGGCGCACGGTCGGGCATAGGGGAGGCGAGACATGCAGGCATCGGCTTACCGCAAGGGGATCGTCGCCCTTGCGCTGCTGGGAGGCGTCCTGGTCCCGCTCGCGCCAGCATCCGCCGAGACGGTGATGCAGCAGTGCGGCCAGCAATATCAGGCGGCCAAGACCGCCAACACGCTGAACGGGGTGACGTGGAACCAGTATCGCGTCGATTGCGCGGCCCGCCTGAAGGCGTCGCCGGCGGCCGCCTCCGTGCCCGCCAATCCGCTGAAGCCGACGCCCGCCGTCGTGCCCGCCGCTCCGGCGCCCGCGGCGCCTGCCGAAGAGACGCCGCCCGAACCGACGGCGGCTCCCGCGGCCACCACGGCTGCCGCAAAACCGCTGTCGCCCGGCCGCGCCGCGGAACGGGTGCGGATCAAGGCCTGCGGCGCGGAATGGAAAGCCAACAAGGCGACGCTGGTCGCCGCCACGCCGGGGCTCAAGTGGCCCCAGTACTGGCATACGTGCAGCGCACGCATGAAGGCCGCCGGCCAGTAGGGCAGGCGGCGGGCGTCCTCACAGATAGGCGAGGGCCGCCATCAAGGTGCCGACCGCCCCCAGCACCATGGCGCCGTACCAGGGCCAGCGCCGGCCGCGCATGATGATGGCGATCGTGGCGATCGCGATCGAGACGTGCAGAAGTGTGACCGCGGCGGTCAGCGTATGGTGGCGCTTCTCGTGCCCGGCGCTGTCCGCGAGCTTGACGTCGCGCTCCTTCTCGAGGTCCTCGGCCTTGGTCCGGACCTCGGCGCCGTCGCTCTCGTAGCCGCGCGCTTTCTTCTCGAAGCCGGTCTTGAGCGCGTCGTCGGCCGCTCCGGCCGCGGCGATGTCGTAGAGGTTCTTCTTGATGCTCTGCGCCTGGAAGAAGCCCCAGGCATCCGTCGCCTGGTTCTGCAGCAGCACCGAGTCGTTCTTGTCGGTGATGGAGAGGCTGCTTTCGACCGTCTCGAAACTGCCGATCGTCGCGGCGATCACGGCCAGGATGGCGATGGTGACCGAAACCAGGACCAGCACGGGGTCGCCGCTGTGGGCGGCGTGCTCGGCATGTTCGGCGTGCTCGAGCTGCTCGGCCGGCGAGTCGGTCATCGGCACCTCCTCCTGGTGAATGCCGAGCCGTGTACAGGAAGGCCCCGCGCGGCGCCCGCCCGTTGTCTTTTGGCCCCGGCTGTGAGACATCGCGATCGCCTGGACACGGGGGCGGTGCCCGCTCGTGCGTCCGCTAGGCGGCGCGGCAGGGGCGAGAGGGGCCGATCGGATGGCGCAGAGCGAGGTCGGCGTTGCCGCAAGCGTCGCGGGCGACCGCCGGCGCATGATGGTCGACGGGCAGATCCGCACCTTCGACGTCACCGACCAGCGCCTGCTCGAGGTGTTCTATCGGACGCCGCGCGAGACCTCGCTGCCGGCTTCCCTCGCCCCGCTCGCCTACTCGGACGCCTCCCTGGTGCTGCCTGCCGGCACGCCGGGCGAGGACGGCCGCGTCCTGATGCAGCCGATGTTCCTCGCCAAGCTCCTGCAGAACGCGACTTTCGCCGAGACCGATCGCGTGCTGGTCGTCGCCGGAGCCTCGGGCTACGCCGCGGCCCTCGTGGCCCCGCTGGTCGCCCATGTGGTGACGCTCGACAGCGACGCGCAGATGACCGCCATGGCGGCGCGCTACCTTGACGACCTCGGGTTCGGGGAGCGGGCCGAGGCAGTCACCGGCCCGCTCGCGGAAGGCTACGGGGCCGCCGCGCCTTACGATCGAATCATCGTGCATGGGGCCGTGGAGCGGGGGCTGGACCCGCTCTTCGCCCAGCTCGCCCCGGGCGGCGCGCTGCTGGCGATCGAGACGCGCCGCAACCAGGCGACCCGGCGGGCCGGCAAGGCGGTGCGCTACGACAAGCTCGGCGAGGGCATGAGCGAACGGACGCTGTTCGATGCGACCGTGCCCGTGCTGGCCGCCTTCCGGGCGCCCGACGCATTCGTGTTTTGAATCATGATTCTAGGCAAATCGGTGTCGGCCGGGTGTCGTATTTTTGCGGCACCCGGGGCTTTTGCGCATGTCGGCCGTGGTCTCGCTAAAGCAACCCTGAACCTTTTCCGCTAAGCTCCTTCCATTAAGTTGATTGAGCGCCGAAAGTCGCTGCGATTTCGTGTCGGCCGCCGTTGCTGGCGAGCCACCACTCGACGCGGTGGCGACGGCGTAGTGCAAGGTTGCCGCATGACGTCGAGACCCTCATTGCCAGCTGGATTGAGCGCAGCCGGCCTGGCCGGCCTGCTTGTGTTGCTCGGCGGACCAGCGGGTGCTGAAAGCATCAACAGCACGTTGTCGCGTGCCTATGTGAACAACCCCCAGCTGAACGCGCAGCGGGCCGGCACCCGGGCCGCCGACGAGAACGTGCCCCTGGCCAATGCCGGGTTCCTGCCCCGGGCGAGCGCGACCGGCACGGTCGGCTTCGCCCACGCGGACACGCAGTCGGCGCCGACCATCGGCTCGGCGAGCACCGACACGATCCCCCGCGGCATCGGGCTCTCGGTGACCCAGACGCTGTTCGACGGGTACCGCACCCCGAACTCGGTGCGCCAGGCCGAGTCGAACGTGCTGGGCTCGCGCGAGACCCTGCGCAACATCGAGCAAAGCGTCCTGCAGAGCGCGGCGCAGAGCTACATGGACGTGCTGCGCGACACCGCCGTGCTGGATCTGCGCAACAGCAACATTAAGGTGCTCGAGGAGCAGCTTCGCCAGACGCAGGACCGGTTCAAGGTCGGCGAGGTGACGCGCACCGACGTGGCTCAGGCCGAGGCGGGGCTTGCGGGCTCGCGGGCGGATTTCTACACCGCCCAGTCGAACCTGCAGAACTCCATCGCGAGCTACCGCCAGGTGGTGGGCGTGCAGCCGACCCGCCTCGAGGCCGCACGGCCGATTGAGCGGGGCCTGCCGCGCAACCTGCAGAACGCCATCGAGATTTCGCAGGTCGAGCATCCGTCCGTGCAATCGGCCCTGCATCAGGTGGATGCGGCGGCGCTGCAGGTGAGGATCGCCGAGGGCGCGCTCTACCCCACCGTCCAGGTCCAGGGCTCGGTGTCCAAGCAGTACGACGTCAGCAACGTGCCCGACAGCGCCGCGTTCACGGGCACCGTCACCGGGGGGGTCACGATTCCGATCTACCAGGGCGGCGCCGAGTACGCGACCATCCGGCAGGCCAAGGAGACGCTCGGCCAGGCCCGGCTGAACGCGGACGTGACGCGCGAGAACGTCCGCGCCGCCGTGATCTCGGCCTGGGGCCTGCTCGAATCATCCAAGGCGACCGTGCAGTCGGACCAGGCGAGCGTGAACGCGTCCGAGATCGCGCTCAACGGCGTGCGCGAGGAGGCCCGGGTCGGCCAGCGGACGACCCTCGACGTGCTGAATGCGCAGCAGACGCTGCTGAACGCCCGGGTGGCGCTGGTGGGCGCGCAGCGCGACCGCGTCGTCGCCTCCTATGCGGTGCTCGCGACCGCCGGCAAGCTGTCGCTCAGCACGCTGGGGCTGGGCATCAAGGAATACAACCCGGTCACGCACTTCAACCAGGTCAAGGACAAGTGGTTCGGCCTTCGCACGCCGGACGGCAAGTAAGCCGCACGCCGTCCCCGCGTCGTTCCTGGCGATGGCGTCATCCCCAGGCCGTTCGGCCAGGACCGCTTGTTTGCCTAGAGTCGCCCGGATACGCTCGCCTACAACCTTCAGACGCCTGCAAGCGTAGAAAGCGGCAACGGCAATGAGCGCGGCGAATGCACTGAGCGCGGGATCGATCTCGTCCGATGCCAGGCCGGCCGAGCCCTCCATGGAGGATATCCTGGCCTCGATCCGCCGGATCATCGCCGACGACCAGTCGCGCCACGCCGAGGCGCCCAATCCCCTCTCCGCCTCGACCGTGCCGCCGTCACGCGCTCCGCTGGCTCCGGGTGCGCCCGCCGCGGCGCCGCTTGGTCCGGCGCCGGGACGTCGCGAGCCGCCTCTGAGCCGCTCCGTCCTGCCGCCGCAGCGGCCGCTCTCCCGCCCGATCGTGGAGAGCCGCCCATCGAGCGTGGGACTCGGCGTGACGCCCCACCTCAATCCGCCGCTGCCGACGCCGCCCATCACCGTCGACCATCCCGTGATCGACGAGATCACGAGCGCGGGCGTCGCCGCGGCTCTGCGGGGCGCCTCGGCGCCCGAACCGGCGCCGCCGGCCGCTGCCGAGCCGCCGGAGCTTGCGGCGGAGGACCAAGCTCCCGCGTTCCCCGCTCCCGCAGCGGCGAGCGCCGCGCCGGTGCAGCCCGTTGCGGTCGAGCCCGCCACCCCGCCCGAGCCCGCGCCCGAGACGGTCGCCGTCCTGTCGCCCGAGCCCGGCCCCGAACCACTGGTCTCCTCCGAGGCACGGGCCACCATCGAGACCTCGTTCCACGCCCTCTCGGCGTCCGTGTTCATGCAGAATGCCGGCCTCGTCGAGGGCCTCGCCCGCGACATGCTGCGCCCGATGCTGAAAAGCTGGCTCGACGACAACCTGCCGGGTATCGTGGAGCGTCTGGTCCGCCAGGAGATCGAGCGCGTCGCGCGCGGCGGCCGGGCCTGACAACCGACGTTTGAGATTCATGGACAAGATGTTCGATCCGGCCGCCGTCGAGGCGCGCATCCGGGCGCTGTGGGACGAGGCCGACGCCTTCAAGGCCGGCCGGCCCGACCGGGCGGACGCGACGCCCTATACCGTGATGCTGCCCCCGCCCAACGTGACGGGATCGCTGCATATCGGCCACGCGCTGGACCACTCGCTGCAGGACATCCTCTGCCGCTTCGAGCGCATGCGCGGCCGGGACGTGCTCTGGCAGCCCGGCATGGACCATGCCGGCATCGCCACCCAGATGGTGGTCGAGCGCCAGCTCGCCGACCGGCAGCAGCCGGACCGGCGCAGCATGGGGCGGGACGCCTTCGTCGAGCGGGTCTGGGCCTGGAAGGAGGAGTCCGGCGGACAGATCCTGGGGCAGATGCGGCGCCTGGGCGCCTCCTGCGACTGGTCGCGGACGCGCTTCACCATGGACGAGGGGCTGAGCGAGGCGGTGAGCCGCGTCTTCGTGCAACTCTATCGCGAGACGCTGATCTACCGGGCCAAGCGGCTGGTCAACTGGGACCCCAAGCTCCTCACCGCCGTGTCGGACATCGAGGTGATGCAGGTCGAGCTCAAGGGCTCGCTCTGGCATTTCCAGTACCCGATCGAGGGCGAGGCCGGGCGGACCATCACGGTGGCGACCACCCGGCCCGAGACCATGCTCGGCGACACGGCCGTCGCGGTCCACCCCGACGACGAGCGCTATGCCGATCTGGTTGGCCGCTTCGCCGTGCTGCCGCTCGTCGGCCGGCGCATCCCGATCGTCGCCGACCCTTATGCCGATCCGGGGAAGGGGTCGGGCGCGGTCAAGATCACCCCGGCGCACGACTTCAACGACTTCGAGGTCGGCCGGCGCCATGACCTCCCCCTGATCAATGTGCTGGACCAGAACGCCGCCGTGACGCTGGAGGGCAATGCCGCCTTCCTCGACGGCATCCCCCGGCCGGGCCCGGCCGTGATGGCGCTGCACGGGTTGTCGCGCGAGGAGGCCCGCCGCCGCGTCGTCGCCCTGATGGAGGGGGAGGGGCGCCTTCAGGCGGTCGAGCCGCACGTCCACGCGGTGCCGCACGGCGACCGGTCCAACGCGGTCATCGAGCCGTGGCTGACCGACCAGTGGTACGTGGATGCCGCGACCCTCGCCAAGCCCGCGCTCGCCGCCGTGCGCGAGGGGCGCACCGTCTTCACGCCGAAGAGCTGGGAGAAGACATATTTCGACTGGCTGGACAACATCCAGCCCTGGTGCGTGTCGCGGCAGCTCTGGTGGGGCCACCGGATCCCCGCCTGGTACGGGCCGGACGGGGCAGTCTTCGTCGCGGGGAGCGAAGCGGAAGCCGCCATCGAGGCCGTGCGGCACTACGGCGCCCCGGTCGAGCTCCGCCGCGACGAGGACGTGCTCGACACCTGGTTCTCCTCCGCGCTCTGGCCGTTCTCGACGCTGGGCTGGCCGGACGAGACGCCGGAGCTCGCCCGATACTACCCGACCTCGACCCTCGTCACGGGGTTCGACATCATCTTCTTCTGGGTCGCCCGCATGATGATGATGGGGCTGCACTTCACCGGCGAGGTGCCGTTCGCCGACGTCTACATGCACGCCCTCGTCCGCGACGAGAAGGGCGCCAAGATGTCGAAGTCGAAGGGCAACGTCATCGATCCCCTGACGCTGATCGACGACTACGGCGCCGATGCGCTGCGCTTCACCCTGGCCGCGCTGGCGGTGCAGGGCCGCGACATCAGGGTCTCGGCCGCGCGGGTGGACAGCTATCGCGGCTTCGTGACCAAGCTCTGGCAGGCGGCCCGCTTCGCCGAGATCAACGGATGCGACCGGCAGGCCGGGTTCGAGCCGGACGGCGTCCGCGACCCGCTGAACCGCTGGATCGTCGCCGAAACGCGGCGCGCCGCGGGCGAGGTGACCGCGGCCCTCGAGGCGTTCCGCTTCAACGACGCCGCGGGCTCCGTCTACCGGTTCGTCTGGAACGTGTTCTGCGACTGGCACATCGAGCTCGCCAAGCCCGTGCTGACCGGGGGCGAGGAGGTCGCGCGGGCCGAGACGCGGGCGACCACGGCCTGGGTGCTTGACGAAATCCTGGCGCTGCTGCACCCGTTCATGCCTTTCGTGACCGAGGAGCTGTGGGCCATCAAGGGCGAGGCGGGGCCGCCGCGGACCAGCCTGCTGGCGCTGGCGCCATGGCCGAAGGGCGGCAGCCTCCCGGGCGAGAGAGACGCGGCGGTGGCCGATGTCGCCGGCGCCATCGCCCTCATCTCCGACATCCGCTCGGTCCGCTCCGAGCTCAACGTGCCGGCCGCGGCGCAGATCCCGCTGGTGCTGGCCGAGGGCGCCGATCTGCGGCCCTGGCTGGAGCGCTGGGGCGACACGCTGAAGCGGCTCGCCCGGCTCTCGGCCGTGACGGTGGGGACCGCGCCTTCCGAGGGCGCCGTGCCGGTCGCCGCGCCGGGCATCGCTGGGGTGCTGCCGCTCGCCGGCGTCATCGACATCCTGGCCGAGCGGGCCCGGCTTGGTCGCGAGATCGGCAAGGTCGAGGCGGATGCGCGCAAGACCGAAGCCAAGCTCGCCAACGCCGACTTCGTCGCCCGCGCGCCCGAGGAGGTGATCGAGGAGAATCGGGAACGTCTGGCGGACGCCAAGGGCCGCCTCGCGACGCTCGGGGCTGCGCTGGCGCGGCTGGGCTGATCCTCTCCCGATCAGGGTGGGAAGGCCCGGGGATGGATCGCTTCGCTCCGCTCGCCAAGACGGCATCGGCGTTGGGTCCCGGTTCCACGCGACGCAGTCCGGCATCAGGGTTCAGGGCTGTTGGAAACCCCGGTGCCGTCATCGCGAGCGAAACGTGGCGATCTATCGTCCCACAGAGGAAGCCTGGGTCGCCGTGGCACTTCGTTGAGGCTTCCGCGCAAGTCGCTTTTTCGCAACACGGGGACGGAACCCGCGGGCAGGACGCCGCCGCCCGGGCAGACGCCGCGATTGCGCCATAAACCTCCCGCTAATTTCGCCGCGTTATCAATATAACGTCGGTTAATCATCCGGCAGCGTCGCCGAGCGGATCGACTGTTGCAGGAAAGTACCGAGGCGGCCAAGTCTCTCCCAGGTTTTTGCGTTGTCGCCGTGCCGTCTTTAGCTGGTGACGGTTTCGTAAATGCCATGCCGTTTCATCGCGTCGATGATCGGCTTGCAAGTCTCGCGGGCCGGGTTGCTGCTGAGGGTCGGACAACGTTGCGGACGGGGACGGGCGGGTCTGCGAGGCAGCCCGCGGCGGGACGGGATCGAGTGCTGGACATGGATGCGCGTGTTTTCGACAAGGCCAAGCTGCCCAGCCGCTACGTGACCGAAGGTCCGGCGCGGGCGCCGCACCGGTCGTACCTTTATGCCATGGGCCTCACCAAGGAGCAGATCCACCAGCCGCTGGTGGGGGTCGCGTCCTGCTGGAACGAGGCGGCGCCCTGCAACATCTCGCTCATGCGCCAGGCGCAGGCCGTCAAGAAGGGCGTCTCCAGCGCCGGCGGCACGCCCCGCGAGTTCTGCACCATCACGGTCACCGACGGCATCGCGATGGGCCACCAGGGCATGAAGTCCTCGCTGGTGTCGCGCGACCTCATCGCCGATAGCGTCGAGCTGACGATGCGCGGGCATTGCTACGACGCGCTGGTGGGCCTCGCCGGCTGCGACAAATCGCTGCCCGGCATGATGATGGCGATGCTGCGCCTCAACGTGCCGGCGGTCTTCATCTACGGCGGCTCGATCCTGCCCGGCACGTTCCGGGGCAGGCAGGTGACCGTGCAGGATCTCTTCGAGGCCGTCGGCAAGCACTCGGTCGGCGACATGACGAGCGAGGACCTCGACGAGCTCGAATCGGTCGCCTGCCCCTCGGCTGGCGCCTGCGGGGCGCAGTTCACGGCCAACACCATGGCGACGGTCTCGGAAGCCATCGGCCTCGCGCTGCCCTATTCGGCCGGCGCGCCGGCACCCTACGAGATCCGCGACCGCTTCTGCGCGACGGCGGGCGAGATGGTCATGCAGCTGCTCGCCAGCAACATCCGCCCGCGCGACATCGTCACCCTCAAGGCGCTGGAGAACGCCGCGACCGTGGTGGCCGCGACCGGCGGCTCCACCAACGCCGCCCTCCACCTGCCCGCCATGGCCCATGAGGTCGGCATCAAGTTCGACCTGTTCGACGTCGCCGAGATCTTCAAGCGCACGCCCTACATCGCGGACCTCAAGCCCGGCGGCCGCTACGTCGCCAAGGACATGTTCGAGGCGGGCGGCATCCCGATCCTCATGAAGACGCTGCTCGACCACGGTTTTCTGCACGGCGACTGCATGACGGTCACCGGCCGCACGATGGCCGAGAACATGGAGCGCGTCGCCTGGAACAGCGAGCAGGACGTCGTGCGCCCCGCCAACGACCCGATCACCAAGACGGGCGGCGTCGTCGGCCTGCGCGGCAACCTCGCCCCCGAGGGCGCGATCGTGAAGGTCGCCGGCATGGCCGAGGACGCCCTGGTCTTCACCGGTCCCGCGCTTTGCTTCGACACCGAGGAGGAGTGTTTCGAGGCCGTCCGCCTGCGCCGCTACAAGGAAGGCGACGTGCTGGTGATCCGCTACGAGGGCCCGCGCGGCGGACCCGGCATGCGGGAGATGCTCTCGACCACCGCCGCGCTCTACGGCCAGGGCACGGGCGGCAAGGTCGCCCTGATCACGGACGGACGCTTTTCGGGCGCCACGCGCGGCTTCTGCGTCGGCCATGTCGGGCCGGAGGCGGCCGTGGGCGGTCCGATCGCGCTGCTGAAGGACGGCGACGTCATCACGCTCGATGCCGTCGCGGGCACCATCGACGTCGCGGTGAGCGACGCCGAGATGGCCGAGCGGCGCAAGGCCTGGGTGCCGCGCTCCACCGCGTTCGGCTCGGGCGCCATCTGGAAATATGCGCAGATCGTCGGCCCTGCGGTCGATGGCGCCGTGACCCACCCGGGTGGCCTGGGCGAGACGCATGTCTATGCCGACGTCTAGGGGGCTGGTCCACTGCGGCATCGCGCTCGTCGCGCTGGCGGTCGCCGGCGCGAGCGCGCCTGGCTGGGCGCTCGACGGCACCGGCTACCCCTCCGATCCCAAGGCGACGCTGCCGATCTTCAAGAGCCCGCAGCAGGCGCTCCGGGTCGGCGTCGCGGGCTATCGCTCGGGCGACCTCAAGTCCTCCGTCGAGGCGTTCAAATATGCCGCGGCCGGCGGCAATCCGCTGGCCCGCTGGAAGCTCGGCAAGATGTATGCGGACGGCGACGGCGTGCCGCGCGACGACGCCAAGGCCTTCGATTACTTCTCGCAGATCGTCCAGAACTACGACGAGGACGACGACAACCGCCGCGACATGTCGGTCGTGTCGAACGCCTTCGTGGCGCTCGGGGTCTACAGCCTGAACGGCATCGCCAATTCGGACATCAAGGCCGACCCGGAGCGCGCGCTGGAGATGTTCCAGTACGCGGCGCTGACCTTCGGCGATGCGGACGCCCAGTACAATCTCGCCCGCATGTACCTCGACGGCGCGGGCGGCGTCGGCAAGGACATCCGGCAGGGCGCGCGCTGGCTGTCGCTGGCGGCCGAGAAGAACCATTGCCAGGCCGAGGCCCTGCTGGGCCACATGCTGTTCAACGGCTTCGACGGCTTCGCCCAGCAGCGGGCCAAGGGCCTGATGTGGCTGACGCTGGCGCGGGATGCGGCCACCACGGCCAAGGACCCGAAGGACAGCTGGATCACCGACCTCTACGACAGGGCCGCGGCGCTCTCCACCGACGACGACCGGCAGGCGGCGCTGGCCTACCTGGACGAGCGGCGCAAGCGGAACTGACGTCGCGGACAGGCACCCCGGCCGTTCAGGCCAGGTCGATCCGCACCGGTGGGTCTACGAGATCGGAGAAAACGGGGATTGCTCAGCCGACGCGCTGCTTTCCGACAACCTGCGCGATCTCGTGGCGATGTTCC
>CAXUMV010000071.1:11433-11891 GCA_964252065.1 uncultured Lichenihabitans sp. | reverse complement strand
TGCCGGGCCACATGAACGTGCTGCTGGCCGAGGCCAACGTGCCCTACGACGAGGTCTTCGAGCTCGAGGACATCAACTCGGAGTTCGCCCAGGCCGACGTCGCCTTCGTGATCGGCGCCAACGACGTCACCAACCCCGCCGCCAAGACCGACAAGGCCTCCCCGATCTACGGCATGCCCATCCTGGACGTCGAGAAGGCCAAGACCGTGCTGTTCATCAAGCGCGGCATGGCGGCCGGCTACGCGGGCGTCGAGAACGAGCTCTTCTTCAAAGACAACACGATGATGCTGTTTGCGGACGCCAAGAAGATGGTCGAGAACATCGTCAAGGGGCTGGGTCACTGAGCCGCAGCTCGTAATAATTGCTCAACCATGTTCTTGGTTAGGCTGAATTAAGGCAAAGAAATTGCTGCCCTTTTACCTCGGTGTTGCAAGGTTGCTATACCGGTTCGTCAGGCA
>CAXUMV010000071.1:0-11423 GCA_964252065.1 uncultured Lichenihabitans sp. | reverse complement strand
GTGCCCACGGACATTCGTAAAGGACCCCTTCGATGCGGAAGACACTCGCCACTGCCCTGCTGATCGCCGGCACCACGGCGTCCGCCTATGCTGCCGACCTGCCCTCGCGCACGGCCCCCGTCTATGCGCCTCCCCCGCTCCCCTTCTTCACCTGGACCGGCGGCTATTTCGGCGTCAACGCCGGCTACGCGTTCAACAACGAGAGCCGCTTCCGGACCTCGAACGGCACTAGCAACGAGCTGCTCGGCGGCGCGGTGGTCGGCGGCAACCGGCCGATCAGCGCCAAGACGAGCTCCGACGGCTTCACGGGCGGCGCGCAGATCGGCTACAACTACCAGTTCGGGGCCGGCAACGGCGTCGTGGTGGGCCTCGAGGCCGACGCGATGTACACCGACGTCGACCGCACCAACAACTACCTGGTGGGCGGCTCGTTCACGCGCCTTCACTCGGACACGGACTTCCTGGGCACCGTACGCGGCCGCCTCGGCTACGCGTTCGATCGCTTCCTGGTCTACGGCACCGGCGGTTTCGCGTACGGCGACGTGACCAACAAGGCGCGGTTCTTCATCCCCGGCACCGCTTCGACCGCCTATTTCGGCAGCCAGAGCGCCATCCAGACGGGTTACGCCTATGGCGGCGGCATCGAGTACGCGCTGCCCACCGACTCGTTCTTCAACTTCTTCCGCTCGAGCGCGGTGACGATCAAGGCCGAGTACCTGCACTACGATCTCGGCGACCGCACCCTGCAGTCGAACGTGACGAATGTCGGGACGGCCAACGGCTACGCCGGCGCCTACACCACGCGCGTCAGCACCGAAGGCGACCTCGCCCGCGTCGGCCTGAACTACAAGTTCTAGGCCGCGGGATCGCTCTGGGGACGAAGCCACGCGGCTTCGTCCCTCGCCGCCTCGTTCGGGACTCTTCAGCCGGAGCCCCGAACGACATCGTCTTTGCGGGCAAGACTTACCGTCCAAGGTCTCGGGACACCGCCATGGATCGCCACGGCGCTTCGCGCCTCGCGATGACGGACCGACAAAGTCAGCTCAAGACGGCGGGTGATATAAAGCCGCCCCGATGAGGATCGGCACCGGACGCCGCCATCGTCTTTGCGAGCGTAGCGAAGCAATCCATCTTTTTCGGGGACACCCAACCGCCGCCCGGATCGCTATGGCGCCGCGCCGCGCGGAAGAGGCTCAGTCCCGCATTTCCTGCAACAGGCGCTGGGTGGCCTCGCGGACGAGCAGAAGCACCTCCGAGGCATCGGTCTTGTTGATCAGGCCGAGATCGATGGCGGCCAGCAGGCCGTTCTTCAGGCCGGAGGCCGACAGCGTCAGGCCTCCCTGAAAATCGTAGTCGATCTCGATCTCTTTCCGCGTCACGTTCATCGTGCGCTCCTGTCCGGCCGGGTCTCGGCGCCGCCTTGCGGTGCCTCAGCAAGTGTCGGGCCAGGATGGTTAACGATCCGTTGCCGCCGCCTCGCCGGCCTGCACGGTCAGGGCGGACCTGTGTTGTTTCCCCCACTCCCGCGCGCCGGTGAGGAACACCACCCAGCCCAGGGCCGCCCCCAGGTGCCGCAGCAGCTGGAAGCTGAACGGCTCGAGCAGCGAGGCCAGCAGCCCGGACAGGTAGCCGATCCGCCGCTCCGGGGCGGCCCAGCGCCGGTAGAGCCGGATCGACCAGAGCTGGAACGCGATGTCGAAGGCGAGCTTGACGCCGATGACCCCCGCCACGGCGTCGAGCCTGTCGAGCCGTCCCTCGAGCGCATAGACCCCAAGCAGCACCACGGCCGTCAACCCGTAGATGGGCTGCCAGGTGTCGGCGGCCTTGACGGGCAGCATCAGGGTGCCGAGCGTCCCGTAGGCCCGGTTGCCGACCATGTCGCGATACCAGTACTGGGTCTGCAGGAAGCCGCCGAACCAGCGGCGGCGCTGCCGCAGGAAGGCGCCGAGCGAGCTGGGCGCCTCGGTCACCGCGCGCGAGGTGCCGACCACCGCGGTGGTCCAGTCCAGCCGGTGCAGGACCGCGAAGCGCCGCAGCCTGTGGATGAGCTCGTAGTCCTCGACCAGGCACGCCGCATCGAACCCGCCCACCCGCACCACCGCCTCGCGCCGGAAGGCCGCGAAGGCCCCGGAGATGAGCAGCAGGCTGTCCATCCGCATCCAGGCATAGCGCGACAGGAAGTTGCGCAGGTACTCGTAGGTCTGGAACCACTGGAACAGCCGGGCCGTGCGCGAGGAGCCGCAGACCGGCGCCAGCACCCCGGTCGCGGCCACCAGGGCCGGATCGGCCGCAAAGGCCAGGCGCATGGCCGCGATGGCGCCGGGGTCGAGGATCGTGTCGGCGTCGACCGTCAGGACGAGGTCGGTGTCGAGCCGCTCCATGCCGGCATTGAGGGCCGCCGGTTTGCCGCCATGGGGCAGCGCCAGCCAGCACAGGGCCGGATGGGAGGCGCTGGTGCAGAGCGGCCCGCCCCGCTCGGCCGCCGCCAGCCCAAAATCCCTGGCCAGCAGGCTCGCCGTGCCGTCCGTCGAGCCGTCGTCGGCGATCAGGATGCGGTCGGGCAGGCTCGTCTGCGCCGCCAGCGTCGCGGGCAGCACGCTGGCCTCGTTGTGGGCCGCGACGACGACGGCCAACGTCGCGGGAGGCCCGGCCGCGGCCCGCGGGAGCGGCGCCGGCCCGCCCCGGCCGGCCAGCGGCAACGTCTTCCAGAACACGAAGGCGAGCAGCGCGCTGTCGTAGACGACGTAGACGAGGCCCACCAGCCAGCCCACGAGGCCCTCGGCGAAGAAGCCCCGCAGCAGCAGCGTCAGCCACAGCCCGACGATGGCGATGTGGATGGCGAGGCTCGCCCACGGCGTCCGGGGCGGCGACAGCCGGGGCGAGGCCGCGACTCGGGCGCGATACAAGGCATCGGAGGACAGGACCGGCTCTCCTTTGAAGGGCGGCCCGTTCAAGACGCCATATTCTTGCCTTTTGTGCGGTCAGGACTGGTGCCACGGCGCCGCATGGACGGCCGGCGAGGCGCCTTGACGGCACGGGATGGCGGGATGGCCCTGATCCAACGATATACGCGGACCGCGATGGTGTTCCATTGGCTGATCGCGCTGCTGATCGCCGTCAACGTCACGCTGGGGCTCTCGGCCGACCACCTGCCCGAGGACTGGATCCGCCCGACCCTCGACACCCACAAGTCGATCGGCATCACGGTGCTGGGGCTGGCACTGATGCGCGTGCTGTGGCGCGCGACCCACCCCGCCCCGCCTCTGCCCGCCCACTACGGCCGCCTGGAGCGGTGGGGCGCGCATGCCGCGCACGGGCTGCTCTACCTCCTGATCTTCGCCCTGCCGATCAGCGGCTGGATGCACGATTCGGCCTGGAAGGGGGCGCCGAGCCACCCGATGACCCTGTTCGGCCTCGTGCCATGGCCGCGCCTGCCGTTCCTCACCACGCTGGAGGAGGCGCGGAAGGACTACTGGCACGACCTGCTCGGCCAGGTGCACACCTCCTTCGGGATCGTGCTCTACGTCGCCGTCGCGCTGCATGTGCTGGGCGCCCTCAAGCACCAGATTTTCGACCGCGAAGCCGAGCTGCAGCGCATGTTCTCCTGAGAGCGGTTCGCAACCTCCCCTCGACCGGCACGTCGTGCGACGGACGCGGCATCGGTCATCGACCCCGTCGTCGCGAGCCGAAAGCGTGGCGATCCCGAGGGGGAGCCCCGCTGATCCACCTCGGCCGCGCACGCGTCGGACTGCTGGATCGCCATGCCTTCGGCTCGCAATGACGATCCGGGATCGATCGAGGTTTCAGCGGAGCGAAAGACGCGGCTGCCTACCGGACAGGCAGGCCGAAGCGCCCGCGGACTGATCTTTGGGCTTGATTGCTGCGCGGGCTTCGCCAGGATGGCGTGCCGATGCTGTCGTCCCGTCCCTGCGCGGACCCGTGAGTTTTGCCGTTGTCCGTCCCGTTCTTCGCCGCCGACCCTCGGCGATGAGTCTGCTCGCAGCAGCCGGGCCGCGCGCCACGGAGGCCGCTCCCGCGCCGGCGCCGCCCCCGATCGTCAGCGCGCGCGGCCTGTCGGTCGAGTTCGCGACGACCGATGGCATCGTGCAGGCCCTCTCCCGCGTCGACCTGACCGTGGAGCGCGGCGCCTTCGTGTCGCTGATCGGCCCTTCGGGCTGCGGCAAGACCACGCTGCTGCGCGTCGTCGCCGACCTCGAGCAGGCGACCTCCGGGAGCCTCGTGGTGAACGGACTGTCGCCGCGCGAGGCGCGCGAGGCCCGCCACTACGGCTACGTGTTCCAGGCCCCGGCGCTGCTGCCCTGGCGGCGGGTCGCCCGCAACGTCGCCCTGCCGCTCGAGATCATGGGCGTCGACCGGGCGGAGCGGGAGCGGCGCGTCCGCGACGAGCTCGCCCGCGTCGGGCTGGCGGACTTCGCCCAGAAATTCCCTTGGCAGCTGTCGGGCGGCATGCAGCAGCGCGTGTCGATCGCCCGCGCGCTGTGCTTTGCGCCCGACCTGCTGCTGATGGACGAGCCGTTCGGCGCCCTCGACGAGATCACGCGCGACCACCTCAACCTGCAGCTCACCGCCGTGTGGCGGCGCACCGGCAAGACCTGCATCTTCGTGACCCACTCGATCGCCGAGGCCGTGTTCCTATCGACCCACGTGGTGGTGATGAGCCCGCGTCCCGGACGCATCCTCGACATCATCGAAAGCGACCTGCCGCGCGAGCGGACGCTGGAGCTCAGGGACACGCCGGAATTCGCGGCGCTCGCGGCCCGCGTCCGTGACGGGCTCAAGGCGGGCCACAGCTATGACTGAGGCGCGCGTCCGGCCGGTCGCGATCGTGGGCCTTGTGCTGCTGGCGGTCTGGATGGCGGGCGCGCTCTGGCTCAACGCCGGCCAGGCGACCGCGATGCTAGCCCAGGCCGGCACGCCGTGGAGCGTCCCCGCCTTTGCGGCCACCGCCTTCACGCTCGACCGGCCGCTGCTGCCCACCCCGGTCCAGCTCGTCGGCGAGCTCGTGCGCACCGTCTTCGGCTATGCGCCGACCGACCCCCGGAGCGTGCTCTACCATGTCGTGGTCACCGGAGAGACGGCGGTGACGGGCTTCGTGCTCGGCGCGCTGATCGGCATGGCCCTGGCGGTCGGCATCGTGCATGGGCGCGTGCTGGACGCGAGCCTGATGCCCTGGATCATCGCCTCGCAGACGGTGCCCATCCTGGCCATCGCCCCGATGGCGGTCGTGATCCTCGGCAACATGGGGCTGACGGGGCTGCTGCCGAAGGCCGTGATCTGCGCCTACCTGTCCTTCTTCCCGGTCGCGATCGGCATGGTGAAGGGCCTGCGCTCGGCCGACCGCTTCGTGCTCGAGCTCATGCGCACCTACAGCGCCGATGCCCGCCAGGTCTTCTGGCGCGTGCGCCTGCCGGCCGCCATGCCGTATCTCTTCGCGAGCCTCAAGGTCGCGGTCGCGGTCAGCACCGTGGGGGCGATCGTGGCCGAGCTGCCGACCGGGGGCACGGCGGGCCTGGGGGCACGGCTGCTGACCGGCTCCTATTACGGCCAGACCCTGCAGATCTGGGGTGCGCTCGCCATGGCGGCGGCCCTCAGCCTCGCGCTCGTGGCGACCACCGGCGTCGCCGAGCGCATCATGCTGCGGCGGCGGGGCCTGCGGTGAGGCGGCTGTCGTCGCCCTTGACGCTCGTCGCCGTCCTGATGGCCGGAGCCGGCCTGGCGCTGCCCGCGGCCCGGCTCGTGACCGCGGCGCCGGTCGATCCCGAGGCCGACCCCTTCGATGCCGTGGCCGAGGCCACGGTCGCGGCGCTGCCCTGGTCCGCGCAGCCGGCGTGGCTTCTGCTGGCCGGAGCGGCGGTTCTGGCCCTTGTGGCAGCGCTGCTGCTGCGCCGGGGCTGGGCCGCCGAGGCGGCCGCCCTGGCGGTCGGGGTGCTGGCCGGTCTCGCCCCGCCGGTGCTCGCGCTGCGCGAAGGCCTCGAGGTCGGGCCGGGCGCCTGGAGTCTGGCGGCCGCCGCCTTGGTCGGGCTCTGGCGCCTCATGATCCTGCTCAGCGCCCGGGACGGTCCGCCCCGGCGCGTCCTCGTTCCCCTCCTGTTCGGCCTTGCGATCCTCTATGGCTGGGAGGTGCTGGTGCGGGGTTTTGGGGTCCCGCTGATCCTGCTGCCGCCTCCGAGCCTGATCGCCGCGACCCTGGTCGCGCAGGCGGCCGTGCTCGAGGGCGACTTCGTACAGACCGTGGGGCGCGCCGCCTTCACGGGCTACGTGATCGGCTGCGCGGCGGGCTTTGCGCTCGCGATCCTGTGCGACCGCTTCGCCTGGCTCGGGCGGGGCCTCCTGCCCTACGGCAATCTCCTCAGCGCCGTGCCGATGGTGGGGATCGCGCCCATCATGATCATGTGGTTCGGCTTCGGCTGGCCCTCCAAAGCCGCCGTGGTGGTGGTCACCACCGTGTTTCCCATGCTGATCAACACGCTCGCCGGGCTCGCGCAGTCGGAGGCGATCGAGCGGGACCTCATGCGCTCCTACGCGGCCGGCTATCTCCGGACGCTCGTGTCCCTGCGCCTGCCGCATGCGCTGCCCTTCATCTTCACCGCGCTCAAGATCAACGCGACCTTCGCCCTGATCGGCGCCATCGTGGCCGAGTTCTTCGGCACGCCGATCGCCGGCATGGGGTTCCGCATCTCGACCGAGGTCGCGCGCATGAACCTCGGCATGGTCTGGGCGACGATCGCGGTCGCGGCGCTGACGGGCTCCCTCAGCACCGGGGCGCTCGCCCTGCTCGAGCGCGCCACGACATCCTGGCACCCCTCATACCGCCAGCCCTGACCCCAACCGAAGGATGACGACCATGAAGACAGCAGCCCTGATCGCCGCCGCCGTGAGCGCGACGCTCGGCCTTGCGGCCCACGCCGCCGCCGAGGAGAAGGTGGTGCTCCAGCTCAAATGGGTGACCCAGGCGCAGTTCGCGGGCTACTACGTCGCCCAGGAGAAGGGCTTCTACAAGAAGGCCGGCCTCGATGTGACCATCAAGCCGGGCGGCCCGGACATCGCCCCCGAGCAGGTGATCGCGGCCGGCGGCGCCGACGTCATCGTCGACTGGATGGCGGCCGCGCTCGCGGCGCGCGAGAAGGGCGCGCCGCTGGTCAACATCGCCCAGATGTTCCAGAAATCCGCCCTGATGACCACCTGCCGGAAGGACAGCGGGATCAAGACGCCGGCGGACTTCAAGGGCAAGACCATCGGGGTCTGGTTCGGCGGCAACGAGTACCCGTTCTTCACCTGGATGAACAAGCTGCACTACAGCTACGAGGGCGCCAAGCCCGACGTCACGGTGCTGAAGCAGGGATTCAACGTCGACCCGATCCTGCAGAAGCAGGCCGACTGCATCGCCACCATGACCTACAACGAGTATCCGCAGATCCTGGAGTCGGGCCAGCTGAAGGCCACCGATCTCCTGACCTTCAAGTGGCAGGACCAGGGCGTGGGGCTGCTCGAGGACGGCCTCTACACCACGGAGGCGGAGATCAAGGACCCCAAGAAGCTCGCGACGCTCGCCAAGTTCGTCAAGGCTTCGGTCGAGGGCTGGACCTACGCCGCCGCCCACCAGAGCGAAGCGGTCGACATCATCATGAAGAACGACACGACCGGGGCCCAGACCAAGGGGCACCAGGGCACCATGATCGAGGCCATCGCGCCGCTCCTCGAAGGGGGCAAGGCGACCGGCTATCTCGAGCCCGCGGACTACAAGCGGACGGTGGATATCCTGATGCAGAACAAGATCCTCGCCAAGGAGCCGACGGGCGCCTGGACCCACAAGGTCTATGATGCCGCGATGAAGTGAGGCGGCTGCCCTCCGGCGCGCCGTCTCAGGAAGGGTTCGGGGAGGGTTTGGCATGCGCTTCTTCAGTCTGGTGGCCGGCTTCCTGCTCGCGATCGCGGTCGCCTATGCGCATGACGCGTCGGTGGCCCCGACGACGGCCGACGGGCGGCCCCAGACGATCGTGAACTGGGACGTGTTCGGGCGCGCCGCGAGCGAGGGCGGCGCCTGGATCCGCCAGCAGGTCGACCGCCTCGTCGACCAGTTCGACGGGCACCGGTAGCGGGCGAGACAATCGGTCCCGGCGGCCGACCGCGATCTTTCGGGCTCCCTTCGCGGTTGGCAGGTGTCCCTCGGAGGAGCCTGCCATGATCGACATCAACCGCCGCACCATGCTCGGCGCCACCACGGCGGGGCTTCTGGGGGTTGCAGCCACGCGGGCGCAGGCTGCGGCGAGCGGCCCGGAGGACCCCCACGCGATCGGTACCGTGGCGGGCGGCAAGGTCGAGCTGCCGCCTCTGCACGCCGAGAGCGAGGCCGGCGGTCCCATCCCCAACGTCGATCCCCCGGGCCGGCGTCTCGGCGTCGCGGTCGTCGGGCTGGGGCACCTCAGCCTCGAGCAGATCCTGCCGGGGTTCGGGCAGGCCAAGTCCGTCCGGCTGACCGCCCTGGTCAGCGGCCACCGCGACAAGGCCCTGGCGGTCGCGGCCCAGCACGGGATCCCCGAATCCGGCCTCTACGACTACGCCTCGTTCGACACGATCCGGGACAACCCGGCGGTCGACTTCGTCTACATCGTGCTGCCCAACGCCATGCACGAGGAGTTCGTGCTGCGCGCCGCCCGGGCCGGCAAGCACGTGCTGTGCGAGAAGCCGATGGCCAACACGGTCGCCGAGGCCGAGCGCATGATCGCGGGCTGCGCGGCCGCCAAGGTCCGGCTGATGATCGCCTACCGGATGCAGTACGAGGCGACCCAGCGGGCGACAATCGCCATGGCGCGCGGGGGCGAACTCGGCACGCTCCGGCTCATGCAGGCCGTCAACGGGCAGAACGACGTGCCCGGCCAGTGGCGGCAGGTGAAGGCCATGGCGGGCGGAGGATCGCTGCCGGACGTCGGCATCTACTGCCTCAACGCGTTCCGCTACATCACGGGCGAGGAGCCGGTGGAGGTGACGGGCCGCCTGACCCGTCCGGCGGGCGACCCGCGCTTCGCCGAGATCGAGGACGTCTCGACCTTCACGGCCCTGTTCCCCTCGGGCGTCATGGGGGTCGGCACCGCGGCCTACAGCATCCACGACGCCCGCGCCCTGACCGTGATCGGCGACAAGGGCTGGGTCGGGATCGAGAACGCGTTTGCCTACAACAACCTGACCATGCAGGTGTCGCGCAAGACCGGCCAGGTGAACGGCATCGACCACCGGCAGTACCCGCCCAAGAACCAGTTCGCCACCGAGATGGACCATTTCGCCGAGGCGATCCGCGCGGGCGCCGTGCCGCACACGCCGGGCGAGGAGGGGCTGGCCGACATGCGCATTATGGCGGCCATCTACGAGTCCGCGGCCGGCGGCGGAGGCGCGGTGAAGCTGCCGCTTGTGGCCGGGCGGGACACGACGCGCGGGATGGCGCCGTCGAGCCAGAGCGGCTAGGAGCGGCGTCGGCGGTCCGCCCGGGCCGCCTCGGCCGCCGCGAGATCCCGTCCTGCCCCGTGCCCTGATCATCGTCCTCGACTCGGTCGGTTGCGGGCCCGCGCCCGATGCGGCCAGCTACGGGGACGCCGGGGCCGACACGCTGGGCCACATCGCCGAGGCGTGCGCCGGCGGGCTGGGTGATCGGGCGGGTCTGCGGTCCGGTCCGCTGCACCTGCCCCATCTCTGCGCCATGGGGCTCGGCAGCGCCTGCCGGATCGCGACCGGCCGGCTGCCGCCCGGCCTGTCGGAGGCGGGCGGCACCGCGTCCTTCGGCATCGGGATCGAGCGCTCGGCCGGCAAGGACACGCCCTCCGGACATTGGGAGATCGCCGGCACGCCGGTGCCGTTCGCCTGGGGGTACTTCGCCCACAGGGTTCCCTGCTTCCCCCCGGCGCTGACCGACGCGCTCATCGCGGAGGGCGCGCTGCCGGGCATCCTCGGCAACTGCCACGCCTCGGGCACGGCCATCATCGCGGCGCTCGGCACCGAGCACCTGCGGACCGGCGCGCCGGTCCTCTACACCTCCGCCGACTCGGTGCTGCAGATCGCCGCCCACGAGGATGCGTTCGGGCTCGACCGCCTCTACGGGCTCTGCCGCCTCGCCCGGCGGCTATGCGATCCCCTGAACATCGGCCGCGTCATCGCCCGTCCCTTCGTCGGCGCCGACCCCGCAGGCTTCCGCCGCACCGCCAACCGCAAGGATTTCGCCGTGCCGCCCCCGCCCGGCACGCTGTTCGAGCGGGCCGCGCAGGCGAGGCGCGCCGTGACCAGCATCGGCAAGACGGGCGACATCTTCGCCCACAGCTTCACCGGGACCGAGATCAAGGGCCGGAGCAACGCCGAGAACGTGGAGCATTGCCTCGCGGCCCTGCGGGCCATGCCGGACGGCGGCCTCGCCGTCGCCAACCTCGTCGACTTCGACAGCGAGTACGGCCACCGGCGGGACGTGCCGGGCTATGCGGCCTGCCTCGAAGCCTTCGACGCGCGCGTGCCGGCCCTCCGGGCCGCGCTGCGGCCGGGCGACCTCCTGGTGCTCACCGCCGACCACGGCAACGACCCGACCGCGCCCGGCACCGACCATACCCGCGAGGCTGTGCCGATCCTGGCCGTCGGGCCGGCGCCCATGACGATCGGCCGGCGCGAGACGCTGGCCGATATCGGGGCGACGGTCGCCGCCCACCTCGACCTGCCGCCACCCGCGAGCGGCTCGTCCTGGCTCTGATTAGGCCGAGCGCTTGAGCGCCGGCGCCGGCAGGGCGCCGTGGCCGAGCGCAGTGGTCTTGGCCGCCGCCTTTGCGGCATAGAAGGAGGCGTTGTGCTCCCCGCGCAGCGCCTGCCGGGTGAAGTTGATGAGGTGGTGGCACACGAAGCCCATGTTGAAGATGGCCTCGATCTGCCCCTTCTTGAGCGCGTGCCAGGCCGAGCGCCAGAACGGCCCGCGGTAGTCGGACTTGATGCCGATCTGCCAGACGATGTTCTTGCTCATCAGCCAGGCCCGACGGAGATTGGCCCGGGTCAGCTTGCCCCGCACCGGGGTCGCCATGCGGTTCCCGTAGGTGTGGTCCATCTGGTGGCGGAAGCGGGCGAAGATGTTCTCGGGCTCGTAGGCATGGGCGATGGTGCGCCGCCAGCTCGCCACCACCTCGTCGTGCGGGCGCAGGAATCTGACGTTGGACTCCAGCGCCGGGTCGTCCACCAGCCGGTTCTCCCGGGTCAGCCGGTCCCAGAGCGGCGTCTTGGGCAGCGCCTGCAGCAGATTGATGGTCAGCACCGGCACCGCGGAGCGGTCGACGAACTCGATCAGCCGCGCCTCGGACTGGTCCGATTCGGTGTCGAGCCCCAGGATGATGCCCGACGTCACCTCGAGCCCGTAGCTGTTGAGGGTGCCGATCGCCTCCATC
>CAXUMV010000070.1:0-11892 GCA_964252065.1 uncultured Lichenihabitans sp. | reverse complement strand
CGAGATCGCGATCGTTCCTGCGACGACCCCCGCGGTCCAGACCAGCGTCCGCAGCGCGCTGCTGGCAAAGAGCGGGTCGCCCAGCACGTGGGCGAAGTTCGCGGCTCCGACGAAGCCGCGCAGCTGGCCGAAGCGGTTGACCTCGTGCACGGCGATCGTCGAGAGCTGGTAGAGCGGATAAGCGATGATCAGCAGGGCCAGCAGGAAGCTCGGCATGATCAGCGCGAGCGGCACGCTCCAGGCCGGCGCCCCGCGGCGCGGGCGCCGGGGCCGCCGCCCGGCCATCGAGGCACCGACGGCGTCCTCGCCGATGCTCACCGTAACGCCCGTGGCCGCATTCCCTGCCGGCCTCTAGTGCTTGCCCAGGATCGCGTTGATCTGGCTCGCGGCGTCCTTCATCGCGGCCTCGGGCGTCGCCTGGCCGAGATAGATCGTCTGCAGCGAACGGCTGGTGATGTCGGCCATCTCGGCCCAGTCCTTCACCGTGGGGGTGAACTTGGCGTAGCTCAGGCCGCCCGCAAACGTGCTGAGGTCCGGGTTCTTGGTATAGTAGTCCTGCGAGACGATCGCCGTGGTGACGGGCAGCAGCCCTTCGTCGTGATCGAACTGCGAGCGATACTTGTCCTGGTACATGAACTGGGCGAAGTCCCAGGCCTCCTTCTTGGCCTTCGAGGCGCTGTACAGCATCATGACGTCGGTCACCCCCAGCGTCGTCGGCTTGAGGTCGGTGGGGAAGGGCAGCACGGCGTAGTGCAGGTTGGGCGACTCCGCCTTGAGCTGCGGGATGATCATCGGGAAGGTGAAGATCATCCCCACCTTGCCCTGCTTGAACATCTGGAACACGTCCTCGCGGCTGTAGGCCGTGGGCGAGGGTTCGGTCAGCTTCTCGTCGATCATCTTCTTGTAAAAGGTGGCGGCCTTGATGGACTCCGGGCTGTCGAGCCCGCTCTTGCCGTCCTTGATGATCTCGCCGCCAAACGACCACAAGGCATAGTAGAAGTAGGCGTCGGTCTCGACTTCCTTGCCCTGCAGCCCGAAGCCGTAGACATTCGGCTTCGTCGACAGCTTCTTGGCCGCCCCGTAGAAATCGTCCCAGGTCTTGGGCGGCTCGAGGCCGGCTTCCTTGAACAGGTCGAGGTTGATCATCATGCCGCGCGCGGACGCCGCGGCCGGGATGCCCATCAGCTTGCCGTCGATGGTCGAGGGCGCGAAGAAGGACTGGATGAAGATGTCCTTGAAGGCCGGCGTCATCAGAGCGTCGAGCGGCTCGATCACCCCTTGGGAGGCGAAGTCCGGCACCCAGATCGTCGCGACGATCGACAGGTCCGGCGGCGTGCCGGCGTTCACGTCGGTGGTCAGCTTCTGGAGGTAGCCGTTCCACGGGATGACCTCGACGCTGATGTGCACGTCGGGGTGCAGCGCCTCGTAGTCCTTGGCCACCTGCTGGAAGAAGGGCAGGGTGTGCTTGGAGTATTCGCCGGCCGTGAAGCGCAGGTCGGTCGCCATGGCGGCGCCGAGCGGGATCAGGGCCGAGGCGGCACAGGCCGCTCCGAGAACCAGTGTCACAAGACGCGAAGCCATCCGAACCCCTTTTCCGGTGATCGCCTCCGGCCTCGTGCGCCGGACGCATGGTCGATTGAGGGCGATGCGAACCGCCATGGTCTCCGCTGCCGCGTCACGAGGGCGGGTCGAAAGGCAGGGACTGGGCCGCTTTCGGCGCCCCCCACCGCCTGGACCGGATCATCCGTGCAACGCCGGCCTTTGCCAAGCAGAATTTACACTTTTGCGTCATTCTTCAGGATTAACCCGGAGGCGAAGCCTCCCTCTGATCGAATATTGATCAGCAAATGAACATTCGGGCACGGCCCGCCTGTTTTAGCGCCTCGGCTCCGCGCGCAGGCGAGGCGCCTCCCCGTCCGTTGCCGGAGTCCTCCGAACCGCACGTCCGCGCAGAGTTGTCGAAGAGGGGTGGCGGCGGCGCTGGCCTCAGCCCGAGATGACGGCCGTCGTGGCGATCTCGACAAGGAACTCCGGCTTCACCATCTCGAGCTTGACGCAGAACCGGGCCGGAAGGAACGCGCTGAAATATTCGACATAGATCGCGTTCATCGTGTCGTAGTCGGCGAGGTCACGCAGGAAGATCTGGTTCAGCGTGACGTCCGCCATGGTCCCGCCGGCGGTCTCGATCACCGCCTTGATGCTGTCGAGCACCCGGCGGGTCTGGACCGCGACGTTGCCGACCCCCACGATGCTGCCGTCATAGGGGTCGGTGGACAGCATGCCGGCGACGAAGATCTGGTTGCCGGCCTTGACGCCCCAGTTGAGATGATGGGTGCCGTTGGACGTCCTGCCCCGGATCCAGCCCGTCGGATTGATCGCAATGTTCATGGTCGACCTCGCTGCTTGGCCCCGCTGACGCCGGCAAGACGGGTTCGGCGGGGCACCGCACGTATGTTGCACCCCGCCAGGGTAGCGGCCCGGCCGCGCGCGGCATCGACGAGATCCGACGCCGCCGCGTTGCCGAAGTCGCAACGCCCCGGGAGCATGCCATCGCCTGCCGCGACCGGTGTTGCGGATTCGGCAACAAGCGTCGGCGCAATCGGCGTTACGACAGCCGCCGGGCGGTGCTTAGACAGGGCGGGGACATCGCCGCAGGGTTCGGACGACCTGGAACGGAGGGCGTCGCCGGGGCCGTCGTCGTGGAGGACACCCGCCGATGCCGTTCGCCGCCTTGCCGGACGCGGACCTTCATTACGAGATCGTGGGCCGGGGGCCGCCCGTCATCCTGGTTCCGGGTCTCGGCGGCGTCGCGTCCTACTGGGGGCCGAACATCGAGGCCCTCTCGGAGCGGCACACGCTGATCGTCTACGACCATCGCGGGTGCGGCCGGAGCACGCGGTCGGAGACGGCCTACAGCGTCGCCGCGATGGCGCGCGATCTCATCGGGCTCATGGATGCCATCCGGCTCGATCGCGCCTCGCTGCTCGGCCACTCGACGGGCGGGGCCATCGGGCAGGTCGTCGCGGCCGAGGCGCCCTCCCGGATCGATCGCCTCGTGCTCTACGCGAGCTGGGCTGCGATGTGCCCGCAGATGCGGCAGTGCATGGCGTTGCGCCGGGAGGCGCTCCGCCTTGGGGGCACCGAGGCCTATCATCGGGCCTCCCCGGTGTTCCTGTACCCGCCCCGCTACTGCTGCGAGGCCTGGGAGCTGGTGGAGGCCGAATGCCGCGCCGCCCAGCGGGACTCCACGACGGCGGCGATCCTGGACGCGCGTCTTGCGGCGATCCTCGCCTTCGAGGGAAGGCCCTACCTGCCCCGGATCGAAGCGCCCACGTCGGTCCTCGTCGCCGCCGACGACATCCTGACCCCGCCGCTTGCCTCCGATGTCCTCGTGCATGGCATCCCCGGCGCCAGCCTGACGGTGCTGCCCTACGGCGCGCATGCGGTCTCCCGCGTGCAGCCGGACGCCTTCAACGCGAGCGTCCTCGACCGGCTCGGGGCCTGACCCCCGGCCCGCCCGCACCACCGGACCAGTCCCCGAACAGGAGCCGCCCATGTCATTGCTCGACCTCCGCAAGATCGTCGTCCAGCTCGAAGAGACCCTGAAGGACAGCGGGCGGCCGGTGTCGCCTCCAAGCCGGAAGATCACCGTCGCCGGCGTCATCCGGAACCCCTATGCCGGCCGCTACGTGGAGGACCTGACCCCGCTCTATGGGCTGGGTGCCGAGATCGGCGGGCTTCTCGCCGAGCGCGGCGTCGCGATCCTGGGTGCCGATGCCGCGCAGGTGCAAAGCTACGGCAAGGGCGCGATCGTCGGGACCGACGGCGAGATCGAGCATTCGGCGGCTCTCCTTCACCCCCGGTTCGGCGGGCCCGTCCGGACGGCGGTCGGCGGAGGCAAGGACATCATCCCGGGAACGAAGAAGGTCGGCGGACCCGGATCGACCCTGGTCATGCCACTGACCAACAAGGACGACATCTGGGATTTCGACCACATGGACGCGGTCGAGATCACCATCCCGGACGCCCCGAAGCCCGACGAGATCCTCATCGCGGTCTGTCTCGGCATCGGCGGACGGCCGCTGCATCGGGTCGGCCAGTAGGGCCGCCCGGGGGGCGGCCGACTTCGAGCGGGCCTCTCGTGAGGGCTACAGGTCGGCGCCGCCCGGCAGCTCCGCCGCGAGCGCGTCGATGGCGAGGCGGACGCGCAACGGAAGGTGCGGCGTCCGCGGCCAGAGTGCATGCGTCTTGATGACCAGCCGCGGGGTCGTCTCCAGCAACGGGACCAGCGCACGGCTTCGGATCAGCCAGCACGGCAGCCAGGCGAGCCCGTGGCCGGCCTCGGCCGCATCGGCGATGGCCTCGAGATCGTCGAAGCGCAGGCGGCTCGGCGGGGTCGCCTCTACGATCTCGCGCCCTCCGGCCGGAAACTGCCAGAGGCGGACACGTCCTGCCCGCCCATAGGCGATCGCCTGATGGGCGGGCAGGTCGTCGAGCGTGTCCGGTCGGCCGTGTTCGGCGATGTAGGCCGGTGAAGCGCAGACCGTCATCCGCTGCTGCCCGACCCTGCGCGTCATCAGCCCCGCGCCGTCGCCGATGTCGCCGTTGCGGACGGCCAGATCGAAGCCGTCCTCGACGAGATCGACCGTCCGGTCGCTGAAGGAGAGATCGAGTTCGAGCCGGGGATGCTGCGCCGCCAGCCGCGCCAGCACCGGGGCGACGCAGCGTCGTCCGAACAGCACCGGCACGGACACGCGCAGCCGACCCACGGCTTCCCGCTGGCCGGATTCGAGCGTCGCTTCCCCGGCCCGCAACTCGTCCAGCGCACGCACGCAGCGTTCGTAATAGACCTGCCCGCCCTCGGTGAGGACCTGGTTGCGCGTCGTGCGGTGGAACAGGCGCACGCCCAGCCGGGCCTCGACCCGCGCCACGGATTTTGCGACCGCCGAGCGGGTGACGTGCAGCCGTTCGGCGGCCGCCGAGAAGCTGCCCGCTTCAACGGCCGCCACCACTATGTCGACGCCGTTCAAGAGATCGCTCATCGATTGGTTCCTGTGCTGCCCCAATGATGGGAAGCATTGTCACAACCGGCATCCGAAATTCAACGATAGAGTCGCTGCAGATACCGACAAGGAGAGCGCGATGACGGAGACGATGAGACGGTGGGAGATGGACGGGATCGGCCGTGACCGGCTGGCGCTCAAGGAGGTCCCTCGACCGAAGGCGGGACCGGGCGAGGTCCTGGTGAAGGTCGCGGCCGCCTCGCTCAACTACCGCGACAAGCTGGTGATCGAGGGCGGCATGGGCCTGCCGCTCGTCTTCCCCTTCACACCCGCGTCCGACCTTGGCGGAACGGTCGTGGGGGTGGGCGAGGGCGCGACGCGCTTCCAGGCCGGCGACCGCGTGCTGTCCACCTTCGCCCCCGGCTGGATCGACGGCAGGCCGCTCGGCAATGCCCGCACGCCGCCCTATCGCACGCTGGGCGGCGCCTATCCCGGCGTCCTGGCGGAGTATGTTGCCTTCCCGGAGGCCTGGTTCGTCCGCGCGCCGGCGACCTTGGACGGGGCGGAGGCGAGCACCTTGCCGTGCGCCGGGCTCACGGCCTGGTTCGGCCTTGTGGAGCGGGGCGGCCTGCACGCCGGCGAGACGGTGCTGGTCGAGGGCACGGGCGGGGTCGCCCTGTTCGGCCTCCAGATCGCCAAGGCGCATGGCGCCGAGGTCATCGTCGTCTCGGGCAGCGCCGACAAGCTCGAGCGGGCGAGGGCGCTCGGCGCCGACCATGGCATCGACCGCTCGAAGGAGGACTGGGTCGAGGCCGCGCTGCGGATCACCGGCGACCGCGGGGTCGACCACATCCTCGAACTCGTCGGCGGGCCCAATCTCGCCAAGGCCGTGCAGGTGGCGGCCATCGGCGGCCGGATCGCCCAGATCGGTGTTCTTGAAGGCTTCGAGGTCGTCGCCCCCGTCGGGCCGCTGATGCTCAAGACCGTGACCATCCAGGGCATCAGCGTGGGTCACCGCCGGGCGCTGGAGGATTTCGTCACCGCCATCGATCGGACCGGCCTGAAGCCGGTGATCGACGCCCGCTATCGGCTCGCCGAGCTCCCCGCGGCTCTCGACCACCTCGACCGCGGCGCCTTCGGCAAGATCGTCGTCGAGATGGGTTGATTCGACCGATCGCGGACGCTTGCGCATCCGGGCAATACCCGGCGCCCCTGTCGTCTTTGCGAGCCGAGCGAAGCCATCCATGTCTCGAGCTTCCGCGCCGTGGCCTGGACCGCCACGGCGCTGAGGCGCCTCGCGACGACGGGCGCCTCCCGTCCGTCAGAGGCCGCCGGCCGGGCTCACCGGGCCAGGACCCCCTTCAGCACGCGCAGCAGCTCGGCCTGCGGGTCGGCCGGCAGGCTGTCGGCGCGCCAGGCGACGTGATGGTCGGGCCGGACGAGCACGCAACCGCTTTCCTGGATCTCGCTCGCCCGCGCCCACTCGCCCCGGTGGTCGATGTAGTCCTGCCGCGGCCCGATGACGTGGACGGGGATGTCGATCCCCAGCCGTGCCCCGGCCTCGCGCGCGGCGTCGACCCAGGCCTTGCCGGCGATCCCGGTCAGGATCGTGAAACGGCCGTGGCCGGTGACATCCAGCGTGGAGACCTCGGCGCCGTCGCCGTGGCGGTAGATCCAGGCATGGGGCAGGCGTGCCCCGGGCCAGGTGGTCGGCTGGTAGTGGAGCTCCTGGTCGAGCTCGAAAGCGGGCTCGATCTGGCCGTCGGTCACGACCGCCTCGGACCGGTACCGCTGGTTCATCTCGACCCCGTGCGCATCGAACTCGTACCGCTTCAGCGCGATGGCCCGGCGGATCGCCTCGCGCTGCGCCTCGCCCGCCGGGGTGGCGTCGCCCCTCGCCTCGAGGTTCCGCTGCATGGTCTCGGGGTCGACGCCGCCGGTCATGCCGAGGGCCTGGAAGATCTGACCCGTCTCGGCGATGGACTGGTTCGCGCGCGTCACGATCTGCCGCGCGATGGGCTGGCGTTCGGCATCGTAGCTGTCGAGCAGGCGCTCGCCGGCCTGCCCCTTGAGGACCATCGCCAGCTTCCAGGCGAGATTAAAGCCGTCCTGGATGGAAGTGTTGGAGCCCAGGCCGTTCGATGGCGGGTGGCGGTGGATCGCATCGCCCATGCAGAACACCCGGCCGTTCGACAGCGTCTCGGCGTAGAGCTGGTTGACCGTCCAGGTGCTGGCGCCGATCAGGTCGATCTTGAGGTCCGGCACGCCGATCAGCTGCCGGGCGATCCCCGTCGCATAGTCCTCGGTCACCTCGGGGGGCGGCTCGTTGATGTCGTAGCCCCAGACGATCAGCCATTCGTACCAGGGCCGCACCATGCGCACGAGGCCCATGCCGATGCCGCCCACGTTCGAGCCCGGCTGCATGACCCAGTAGAGGACCGAGGGGCGGTGGCGCACCCAGGGCGAGAGGTCCGCGCGGAAGTAGATGTTCATCGAGCCTCCCAGCGCCATCTTGCCGCCGAAGGGCAGGCCCGCATCCTCGGCGACCTGCGACTTGCCGCCGTCCGCGCCGACCAGGTATTTGGAGCGCACGGTGAAGGTCTTGCCGGACAGGCGGTCGCGGCAGGTCGTGGTCACGCCTTCGGCGTCCTGCTCGTGGCTTAGATACTCGGTCGACATCCGCGCCTGCGTGCCGCGCGAGCAGGCCGTCTTGAGGAGCAGCGGCTCCATGAAGGTCTGCGGCAGGTCGTTCATCCGCGTCGGCGACGAGAGCCTGTGCTCGGCCTTCGAGTTCGGGTGGTTGCCCCATGCGGTGAGGCGGCCGATCTCCTCGCCCGCGATGCTCTCGCAGAAAATGTTCTCGCCCATCAGCTCCTGCGGGGTCGCGAAGAGGTAGGCCTCGTCCTCGACGTCGCGGCCGAGGTCGCGCAGCACCTCCATGGTGCGCTGGTTGGTGATGTGGGCGCGGGGCGTGTTCGCGAGCCAGCGATAGCGGTTGATGAGCAGGTGCTCGACGCCGGAAGTCGCCAGCAACGCCGCGGTGGCGGAGCCCGCCGGGCCGGACCCGACGATCAGGACGTCGGTGCTGATATCTGCCATGTGAGAAGGCCTCCCGGGGTTGCAGGCTTATGGGTCGAAGGTCGGCCGCGAGGGCTCGGCCACGCCGAGGATAGCAGGCCTCGCGCGGCGCTGCGCTCACGGCTCCGGCGGCGCCCCCTCCCAGGTGCGCTGGAGAAGCGCCCGCAGCGGCGCCGCCTCGATGGGGCGGGGGTTCCAGTAGGGATTGCCCGTCGCGATCGCGGCGGCGCGGTCGAGGTCGGCTTCGCGGAGCCCGAGGTCGCGCAGGGCCAGCGGCGCCCCCATGGCCTTGGCGAACCCGTGAAGCGCGAGCCCCGGCGAGGCGGCGCCGAAGATCGCGGCGACGGGAGCCAGCGCCTCGGGCGCGGCGGGTTCGTTGTAGGCGATGGCGTGCGGCAGGACGATGGCATGGGTTTGCGCATGCGGCAGGTCGAACGAACCGCCCAACGTGTGGCAGAGCTTGTGGTGCAGGGCCATCCCGACCGCGCCCAGCACCGTGCCGCACAGCCAGGCCCCGTACAGCGTCTCCCCGCGCGCCTGCAGGTCGGAGGGGTCGGCCAGGACCGCCGGCAGCCCGTCGCGGAACGCCGTCATCCCCTCGCGCGCCATTAGCGTCGTCACGGGACCCCGGTCGCGTGCGTAGAGCCCCTCCGCCGCATGGGCGATGGCGTTGAACGCGCTCGCGACGGTCACGGCGGCAGGCAGGGAGACGACCAGCTCCGGGTCGTAGAGGATGACCTCGGGCTGCACCCGGGGGTCGGTGAGCGTGGTCTTCCGGCCCTCGCTCGTCTGGCCCAGGATGGCCGTGGCCTCCGAGCCCGCATAGGTGGTGGGGACCGCGACCTGCGGCAGGTCGGTGCGGTAGGCGATCGCCTTGCCCAGCCCCGTGGTCGAGCCGCCGCCGACCGCCACGATGCAGTCGGCGTCGACCTTGCGGGCGTAGGCGGTCGCCTCTTCGGAGACGCCGATGGGGGTATGCATCTGCGCGCCCGTGAACAAGCCCGCCGCGATGCCGCCCACCATTTGCGCGAACGCATCGACCCTCTCCGCCTGGGCCGGCGTGGAGAGGAAGAGGGCGCGGCCGCAGTTCAGCCGTCGAAGCTCCTCGGCCAGTTCGAAGCGGACACCCCGGCCGAAGCGGACGCGCACAGCGGGCGAGCTGTGCGTGAACGCTTCCATGAACTCGGACATCGCGGACCCTCCCATCGCCTCGTGTAAGGGATCGGGCCGTCGAGATTGATCCAATGCGGACGGCTTTATATACGATTGTGTTATGAAGATAGACAGCGAGCACCTGGAGATCCTGGCGCAGGTGATCCAGCACGGCGGTCTCACCGAAGGCGCCGTGGCGGTCGGCAAGTCGCAGCCGTCCGTGTCGCGCACTATGGCGCTGCTCGAGGCCCGCGTCGGCGCGCCGCTGTTCGTGCCCGGGCGCCGCCCGCTGCGGCCGACCGATCTCGGCACGCGGCTGGCGCGGATCGGCAGCCGCATCCATGCCTGCAACCGCGAGGCGTCGGCGGTCATCGACAACTATCAATCCGGGCGCGTCGGGCGCCTGCGCATCAGCGGCACGCCGGTCTTCATGGACGGGGTCGTCGCCCCGCTCATCGCCGAGTTCCAGGTCAAGAATCCCGACGTCGCCATCGAGCAGAGCTACGGCTACTCGGACGCGCTGCTGACGGGGTTGCGCAACGAGACGCTCGACATCGCCCTCGTCCCGTTGCGGCCCGAACAGCGCCCGCCGGACATGACGTTCACGCCCCTCATCGCCGGACAGAACGTCATCGCGTGCCGCGCCGAGCATCCGCTGACGCGGACCAAGGCGATCACTGCCGAGCACCTCGCGCAGTTCTCCTGGATCGCCCCGCCCCTCGACAGCCCGTTACATCGCGACCTGCAGAGCGTGATGAAGTCGTTCGGCGTGCAGGATTTCCGCGTCGCCTTCTCGGGGGGGACCTATGCCTCGATCGTCAGCCTGCTGACGGGCTCGGACACCCTGACGGTGCTGCCGGCCTCGGTCGTGGCGATGACCGGCCGCACGAGCGGCATGGTCGCCCTCTCGCTGCGGATCGAGCATCCCGACCGGACGTTGGGGATCGTGTCTCCCACGGCCCGCGCCATGGATCCGGCGCTCCGCCGGCTGTGCGACTTCCTCAGCGCGCAGTTCCAATGGATCGACGCCAAGCTGCGCCACGGCCGCGACGCCCAGTGGCGGCGCTGATGCCCGCCTGGGTCTTCGGCGTGCACGGCGCTCCCGGCCGCGACGCCTTGCCGGGCGGCCGACTTGCCACCACATCACGCCCTGCCTAGTAACCGCAGCGAGGCGGGACGCTCCCGCCGAACTTCCAAGGACAGTCGATGACCCTGACGCGGCGCCTCCTGATCGCGACCCTCTCCCTGACGCTGACGGCCGGCGGCGTGGCGTTCGCGGCCGATGCCAATACCGTGGTCCTCACCACCAAGGACGGCCCGATCACCATCCAGCTCAAGCCGGACCTCGCGCCCAAGACCGTGGCGCAGATCAAGACGCTGGTCGGCCAGCACTTCTACGACGGCATCGTGTTCCATCGCGTGATCGACGGCTTCATGGCCCAGACCGGCGATCCGACCGGCACCGGCACGGGCGGCTCGAAGCTGCCCGACCTCAAGGCCGAGTTCACCGCCACCCCGTTCAAGCGCGGTACGCTCGGCATGGCCCGGTCCCAGAGCCCCGATTCGGCGAACTCGCAGTTCTTCATCTGCTTCGGCGATGCCTCGTTCCTCGACGGCAAGTACACGGTGTTCGGGCAGGTGACCGCCGGCATGGACGTGGTCGACAAGATCAAGAAGGGCTCCGAGGCCGACAACGGGACGGTCGAGAACCCCGACAAGATCGTCACCATGCGCATGGCCAAGTAGCCGTGCGCCGGGCGGGCTGGGGCTTGAGGAGCGCGGCGACCCTGGTGTCGTCGGCGATCCTGTGCGCCGCCGCCCTGCCGGCGCTGGCGCAGTACGGGCCGTGCTGGGACTGCGACGAGCCCGACGCCACGGCCATCCCGTTCCAGTGGGAGGACGGTGCGCAGGCCCCGCCGGAGATCGCGCCCTACCCGCAGGGATTTGCGCTCACGGTCCCGGTCACGCCCGGCGCGACCCCGCCGGGGAACCCGGGCCGCTCGCTCGACCGTTATGCCGAGGTCGCCACGGCGCTCGGGCGCTGCTGGTCGCCGCTGCTGGACGCCGCCGATGCCAGGTGGCGCGACGTTACCCTGCGCGTGAGCTTCCGGCGCGACGGCTCGGTGAACGGGGTGCCGCGCATCGTCCACGTCTCGGCCCCCGCCGACCCCGAGGCGATGGAGCGCGGGCGGCGCTCGCTGCTCGCGGCTCTCGGCCGGTGCACCCCTCTCGCCTTCTCGCCCTCGCTCGGCCGCGCCATCGCCGGGCAGATCTTCGCCATCCGTTTTGTTCAGCAAAGGACCAGTTGAATGGCCGACCACGACACGCTCACGCTCGACACCACCCAGGGCCCGGTGGTCATCCGGCTGCGGCCCGATCTCGCCCCCAAGCATGTCGAGCGCATCACGCAGCTCGCGGGCGAATCCTTCTACGACAACGTCGCCTTCCACCGCGTCATCGAGGGCTTCATGGCCCAGACCGGCTGCCCCAACGGGACCGGCACCGGAGGCTCGAAGCACCCCAACCTCAAGCAGGAGTTCAATGCGCAGAAGCATGTGCGCGGCACCTGCTCGATGGCCCGCGCCCAGAGCCCGGACTCGGCCAACAGCCAGTTCTTCATCTGCTTCGGCGACGCCGGCTTCCTCGACAAGCAATATAC
>CAXUMV010000069.1:10602-11939 GCA_964252065.1 uncultured Lichenihabitans sp. | reverse complement strand
GAGCCGGTCGAGGAACGTCATGCCGAGCAGGTTCTCGCGCAGGGCGCCCGCCTTGGCGACGAGGACGGGCACGTCCCGTTCGCGCAGGCTGCCGATCGACAGCTCGGGCAGGGTGGCCTCGGCCGCCATAGCACGTCCGTTCGCGGTGCCGACCGCGACGTCGTAGGTGAGGTGCCGCACGTCGAGCCCGAGCCGGACGGCGTCCTCGGCCCGCAGCACCACGGCCGACGCGCCCGTGTCGAAGACGAACGAAAGGCGGGTCGATCCCGCCTTCGCCTTGACGGTGAACTGTCCGTCGGGGCCCCGCATCACCGCGACCTGTCCCTCACCCTCGTCCATCGGCACGCCGGGAACGACGGTCGCGACCACGCGCTCGGCGACCCCGCCGAGCGCGTCCCTGTAGCTGTAGCCCGTGATGACGACCGCGAAGGCCGCGACCCAGAAGCCGAGCGTCAGCATCGCGGTGACGGCCCGCCCGCGGAACAGGCGGATCACCGCCAGGCTGAGATACAGCCCGAAGCAGCCTGCGACGAGAAGCTGCACGAGATCGCTGCTGGTGAGATCGGTCATGGTGGTAGCGGCTTGAAGTTCGTTTGAAGACGACGGCGTTGACCGGTCCGGCGTCGCCGCGAGGCGCGTCGGCGCCGTCGCGATCCAGGCTTCCCCGTGTGGAACGGTGGATCGCCACGCTTCGCTCGCGATGACGGGGAGCCCGACGGCGTCTTAGGTAGGATGCAGGGCTCGTCCCGTCCAGGACGCCTCCGGAGCCCTCTACTGGCGGATGACGGTCGAGAACTCGCCGTGCCGGATGCGCTCGGGGAGCCGCTGGGCGAAATCGGCCGCCGCGTCCTCGCCATAGGTGCTGACCAGCGACTGGAAGGCGGTGAACAGCGCCGCCTGGGCGAAGCAGTCTTCCTCGACGCCGTCGAGCGTCGCTTCGGCCAGCGCCTCGGCCACGTAGTTGAGCGCGAGACGCCGCTCCATGGCGGCTTCGGCGCGGACATCCGGCTCGTTGGTCGTCGTGGACATGTGCCAGGATTAAACGCTCGCCCGGGTCTTCGCCATAGCAGAAGCTAGGAAAGGGTTAATTCCGGCGCGGCATTCGATGCAATGGCGGGGAGCCCGCCTCAGGGTGTGCCGAATTGGGTCGCGACGTCGGTCGCGATCCTGGCGCCTTCGCCGAGCGAGCGTTCGATCACGGCCTCGGCGGCCGGCGTGCAGGCCCGGTAGCTCAAGGCATAGCCCGCATAGCCCCGGTTGAAGCTGCCGGCGAGGCGGTCGCGCCGGCCTGGGGTCGTGCCTTCGGCCGCGAGCAGCGCCTCCATCCGGCTTCGCCA
>CAXUMV010000069.1:9874-10573 GCA_964252065.1 uncultured Lichenihabitans sp. | reverse complement strand
GGGGGGGGGGGGGGGGGGGGTCGGCCGGGAAGGGCGGAGCTATGGGCGGCAGCGGGACGGACGCCGTACGCTGCGGCGGGGCGGGCGCGGCGGGGACGGGTGCGAGGAGGAGGGTGGCCGCGAGGACCGCGCGCCCCCCTCTCACGGCCGCCGGCTCCGGTCCGCCACGGCGCGCTCGAGCAGCGGCTGCAGGTTCGGCGTCAGCCTCAGGCCGCCGAGCTCGTCCGGCCGCGCCCAGACCACCCGGCTCGTGTCCTGCGCCGCCACCGCCTCGCCCGCGACCCAGTCTCCCCAGAACGAGGCGACCACGAAGTGACGCTCGACGCGCCCCTCCTCGTCGTGGCCGATCACCTCGACATGGCCCGTGAAGCCGCCGATCGACGCGCTCACGCCCGTCTCCTCCAGGAGCTCGCGTAGCGCGGCCTCGTGTAGCGTCTCGCCGACTTCCACGAGGCCCCCGGGCAGGGAGAAGCAGCCGGCCGAGGGCGGGTTGCGACGCTCGGCCAGCAGGACGCGGTTGTCCCTGAACACCGCGACGCTGGCGGCCAGGATCGGCCGCGCCGGGTGCCGGCGCGAGGGGTCCAGCGTCATACGTGCTGGCCGCCGTTGATGTGGATCTCGGCCCCGTGCACGTAGCTCGACTGTTCGGTGCACAGGAAATAGATGGCCTTGGCGACCTCCTCGGGCGTGCCGAGCCGG
>CAXUMV010000069.1:8597-9864 GCA_964252065.1 uncultured Lichenihabitans sp. | reverse complement strand
GCAGCGGCAAGAGCTCGACGATCTTCTCGGTGCCGGGCGACAGCATCGAGGTGTGGATCTCGCCCGGCGAGATCGCGTTGACCCGGATGCCGAGCGGCCCGAAGTCGGAGGCCATCTCCCGGGTCAGGGCCGCGAGCGCGGCCTTGGAGGTTGCGTAGGCCGCGCCCGCGAAGGGGTGGACGCGGGACCCGGCGATGGAGGTGACGTTCACCACCGACCCCTGCGCGGCCTCGAGCTCGGTGATCAGCCCGCGGGCCAGCATGACGGGCGCGAAGAAGTTGATGGCGAACACCTTCTGCCAGTCGCGCAGGTCGGTCTCGATGGTGCCCATGCGCCCGCCGCCCGGCAGCTTGGGCGAGATCGCGGCGTTGTTGACCAGCGCCTCGAGGCGCCCGCCATGCAGCCGGTTGCGCACCTCCTCGATCGCGGCCGCGGTGTCGACCGGGTCCGACAGGTCGACCTGGATGTGATCCTCGGGTCCCATCTCCCACGGGCAGTTCTCGGGAAAGCCGTGCCGGGAGCAGGTGATGACCCGCCACCCCGCCGAGGAGAAGCGCTTGACGGCCGCATGGCCGATCCCTCGCGAGGCGCCGGTGAGGAGCATGGTGCGGCGGGGCGCGTTCGCGGCCTTGGCGTGGTCGGACATGGCGGGTGACGGCCCTACGAGGTCGGGAAGCGAGGATCATACCCTAGCGCAGATCGTCCGCCCGCGTTCAAGGATAGAGTCGCTGCCGGCTCCACCCCTCGCCGGAGGGTGTGAACACGACCCGGTCGTGCAGCCGCGACTTGCGGTCCTCCCAGAACTCGATCGCGGACGGCACGATGCGGTAGCCGCGCCAGTGGGGAGGGCGCGGCACATCCTCGCCGGCGAAGCGCGCGTCGATCGCCGCGACCTCCTGCTGCAGCGTTTCGCGCGAGGCGAGAGGGCGCGACTGCTGGCTGGCCCAGGCGCCGATGCGGCTGCCTCGGTGACGGCTGGCGAAATAGGCGTCGGCCTCCTCCTCCGACACGAGCTCGACGGCGCCGCGGCACCGGATCTGCCGGTTCAGCGACTTCCAGTAGAGCACCATGGCGGCCTTGCCGGAGGCGGCGATCTCGCGGCCCTTGGCGCTGTCGGCGTTGGTGTAGAACACGAAGCCGCGCCGGTCGTGCCCCTTCAGCAGCACCAGGCGGACATCGGGAAGGCCATCGGCGTCGACGGTGGCGATCTTTGCGACGAAGTCGGCGTCGAGCCGAACGTCGAAGTCGCCGCCCTTGAATCGTTGCA
>CAXUMV010000069.1:6874-8587 GCA_964252065.1 uncultured Lichenihabitans sp. | reverse complement strand
TGGCGTTGGGGTCGCGGGGCTCGCTCTCGCGCGCCTCGGCAAACCACGTCTCGAACAGGGCCAGCGGGTCGTCGGCCGTCGTAAAGTCACTCGAATTTAAGGGTTCCACGTTACAAAGCCATGATGTGTTGCGTCCGAACCACCGCCAGGACTGCCGCCCCGACGTCGCTCCCGCGGAGCGCGGCCGGCGGCCGGCGGCCGCTGCTGGTTCGCCTCGTTCTATGCGCCTTCGCGGGCCTGCCGGCCAGTGGCTGCGCGCTGTCCTTCCCGCTCGCGGGGTTCACGGCCGACCAGACTGCCACGGGGTCGATCGACCGGTCCGACGCCCTGCTGTTCAAGGCGCTCGACCAGGAGGACTGGCGCCGGGCCAAGGCCGCCATGGCGGTCGCCCTCGATCCGCAGGGGAACGGGGCGAGCGTCGCCTGGGACAACCCGAGGTCGGGAGCTCATGGCAGCTTCGTGGCGGCCGCGAACCCGGTCGCCAAGGCCGATGCCATCTGTCGCGACTTCAAGGCCAGCATGGTGCCGGCCGCGGCGAACGACCGCGAGATCGTCGGCTCGGCCTGCCGTGACCCCGGCGGGGACTGGACGGTCCGGCAGGCGGCGGAGCGCAGGGCCGAGGCGAGCTGAGCCGTTCGGCTTGCCGTTTGGGCCGTGAACGACCACTTTCAGCGCCGGAAACAACAGCACGCCGCGCCTCCGACAGGGCGGCGGCATGTCACAGGCTCGATGATGCGCAATCCCTACGAGGTGCTGAGCGTCCCCAAGGGGGCGGACGCGGGCGAGATCAAGAAGGCGTTTCGCAAGCTCGCCAAGAAGTATCATCCGGACCAGAGCAAGGAGCCCAAGGCCAAGGACAGGTTCGCCGAGGCCAACCAGGCCTACGAGATCCTCGGCGACGAGACCAAGCGCGCTGCCTTCGACCGGGGCGAGATCGATGCCGAGGGCAAGCCGCGCCATCCGGGCTTCGAGGGGTTCGGGGCGGGAGCCGGGCGCGGGCCGGCCTACGACTTCTCCGATGCGGCGCAGGCCGGTTCGCCCTTCGCGCGCGGCTTCCGGGGCGCCCAGGGCGGCATCGACCCCAGCGAGTTCTTCTCCGAGCTGTTCGGCGGCGGGGCGGCGCGCGGGGGCGGGGGCGGGGCGGCCACCAAGGGCGAGGACGTCGCCGGCACCGTCACGGTGTCGCTGCGGGAGGCCGTGAACGGGAGCGAGGCCCGGGTCATCCTGCCCTCTGGCCGCACGATGGAGGTCAAGGTTCCGGCCGGCATCGAGGATGGCAAGCAGATCCGGCTCAAGGGCCAGGGCCAGCCGGCCGGGCGCGGCGGGGTGCCGGGCGACGCCCTGATCACGGTGCGGGTCGCCAAGCACAGGTTCTTCGAGGTCGACGGGCGCGACCTGCGCCTCGACCTGCCCGTGACCCTGTACGAGGCCGTGCTCGGCGGCAAGGTCAACGTCCCGACCCTGGGGGGCGCCGTGGAACTGGCGCTACCCGCCGGCGGTCGCACGGGCCGGACGCTTCGCCTGCGCGGCAAGGGCCTGCCCGCGACCGGGTCTTTGCCGGCCGGCGATCTCCTGGTGACGCCCCGGATCGTCCTGCCCGAGGTCGTCGACGAGAGCCTCGAGGGGGTAGCCCGCGCGATGCGCGACAGCCAGCCCTACAGCCCGCGCGCCGGCATGGAGTGAACCTGGAGGCCCGCCCGGCCGCGGTCAGTC
>CAXUMV010000069.1:0-6864 GCA_964252065.1 uncultured Lichenihabitans sp. | reverse complement strand
CTTCATCACGAGCGGCTTCCGGCCGGCCGCGACCGCGTTGCGCGACAGCCAGTCGAGGCTGCGGCCGACGGTGATCACGTAGGCGATGGAGCCGCTCCCCCAGCTCATGGCCGCAAGGTCGCCGCCGGCCGCGCCGAGCGACACCGCCGCGGGCTCGGTTCCGCGCTGGGCGAACAGGCTGAGCCGGTCGCCGCCGATATCCTCGTAGACGAAGAGCGCGCCGGGCGACCCGGCGCCCGGCACGAGGCGGCCGCCCAGCAGCGTCCAGCCCTCCGCGGCGAAATCGGGCGCCGTCACGGTGAGGCCGAGGCGGCGCTGCAGCCACTGGTTCATCGGCAGCGTCTGCTTGGCCGTGAACTCGACCGGCCGCACGGGATCGAGGGCGTAGGTCGTATGAGCGTCGGCCGCGCGGTCGAGCACGGTCGGTTGCGAGGCGGCCGCCACGCCGCCTCCCGTGCCGAACGCCGTGGCGCCGGCCGGGATCAGGCCGCGGGCGACATAGAGGACCAGCAGGGCCGCCGCGAACAGCATCACCGCGCTGAGCGGCACGCGGTAGGCCCGCCGCCCCGCCGAGCGCCGCGTCGGCCGGGTCTTGGCCTTGAGATAAGCGACTTCGGCGCTCCCGGTCGTGGGCTCGGAGGCGCGGGGCGCCAGCGCCGCGGGGCGGCGGTCCGGCAAGGCGGTCGCGACCGGCCGAGACGCCGGGGTGAAATGACCCAGCCGCAGCGCCACGGGCACCGGCTCCAGCGTGACCCCGGCGAAGGCGGCCCGAAGCGCCTCGTTCTGCCGCGTCCAGACCGCGACCCGCTCGGCCTCGGCCGCGTCCTCGTCGAGGTGACAGAGAAAGGCCGCCCGGCGCTCGCCGTCGAGCCGCCCATCCACGAAACGCAGCGAATCGAGATCGCCGAAGACGCGCTGCACCCGCTTCATCGCCCGGGCTCCGCGGTCACGACTTGACGAGGCGCAGGTGGTGCCCGGCCGGCTTGGCCCGCGGCATGGCGGCAGGCGCCGTCCACAGCGATGATCCGAGCGAGTCGCGGGCGTGGGTCAGGCGGGCGATGAGGGTGCCGATCGGCACACCGAGGATCTCGGCGACCTTCGGGTAGTCGAGGCGGGCCAGCACCACGAGCAGCAGCGCCTCGCGGTCGCCGAGCGTCAGGCCGTCGAGGCCCTGCCCGCTGCCCTCGCGAACGGGCGAGGCTGCCGCGCCCTGCCGCGAGGCCGACCCCTCCCCGTGCGCCGAGACGCCCGGCAGGCTTCGCCGCTCGCCGGCTTCGGCGCGCAGGCGCAGGCGGTTGGCGCCGACCAGCCGCGTGAAAAGCCGGATCTCGGCTTCGCCCGCCGACCATCGCTGCTCGCCGCGGAGCGCCTCGTCGAGCGCGTCGTGCACGAGGTCGTCCGCGACATCGGCCCGATGCTTTTCGACCAGCGCGCGAGCGACCTGCCGGAGAGCCGGGATCAGCCGTTCGATTTCCGATGGACAGGACCTCATGGCTTCCTCACCCGCATCAGGCCGACGACGCGATGCCCTTTAACGAAATTTTAGGACATTGCCTTCGTTTTGCCTATGGGCTGCGACGATCGCTTCGCGCGATTTTGATCGGGGTCCGGCGGCCTCCCGGGACGTCTTGGTCACGGCTGCGGCGGCCGCCAGGACGGGGTGGCGTCGTTGACGGGTCCGCGCGCCGGGACCATGCTCGCAAACCCGCCTCCATCGAGGATGGCGGGCAGCATCGACGTTGCTTTTACAGCAAGTCGATCGTGGCAAGGCCGCATGAGGCTGCGTCGCGTGGTGGTCGAGGGTCGAGGTGCGGTGGCGATGAGCGAGCAAGAGGCGGTGTCCGCGGGCGACCATCCGGTCGGCATCCTGTCCGGCCGGCGGGGGCTGGTGCTGGGCGTCGCCAACAACCGGTCGATCGCCTGGGGGATCGCCAAGGCCGCCCGGATGGCGGGGGCGGAGCTCGCCTTCACGTACCAGGGCGAGGCGCTCGAAAAGCGCGTGCGGCCGCTGGCGCGCGAACTCGACGCCGCCGTGGTCGGCCATTGCGACGTGACCGACAGCGCCAGCATCGACGCCGTCTTCGCCGAGGTCACGCGCCTGTGGGGCGGGCTCGACTTCCTGGTCCATTGCATCGCCTTCTCCGACAAGGACGAGCTGACGGGCCGCTACGTCGACACGACGGCGGACAACTTCACCCGATCGCTGCTGATCTCCTGCTACTCGTTCACGGCCGTCGCCCAGCGCGCCGAGAAGCTGATGACGAGGGGCGGCTCGATGCTGACCCTGACCTACTACGGCGCCGAGAAGTGGATGCCGCACTACAACGTGATGGGCGTCGCCAAGGCCGCGCTCGAGGCGAGCGTGCGCTACATGGCCGCCGATCTCGGCGTCAAGGACATCCGGGTCAATGCCATCTCGGCCGGACCGATCAAGACCTTGGCGGCCTCCGGGATCGGCGATTTCCGTTACATCCTCAAATGGAACGAGCTGAATGCGCCGCTACGCCGCACCGTGACGATCGAGGAGGTCGGCGACAGCGCGGCCTTCCTGCTCTCGCCCCTGTCGCGGGGCGTCACGGGCGAGGTGCTGCACGTGGATGCTGGCTACCACATCGTCGGCATGAAGCACCCCGAGGCTCCCGACATCGCGGTGGTCGGCCGCGAGTGAGGCCGCCGCCCTTCCTGTTCATTCGGCACGGCGAAACGGACTGGAACCTCGAAGGCCGCCTCCAGGGCGGGCGCGACATTCCCATGAACGCGCGGGGGCGGGCGCAGGCGGCCGCCGCCGGCCGCCGCCTCGCGGCGCTCCTGCAGGGGGCGGATTGCCGGCCGGAGGCGGCGCGCTTCGTCGTCTCCCCGCTCGGGCGGACGCGCGACACGGCCGAGCGGGTGCGCACCGCCCTGGGGCTGCCGGCCGACGGCTATGAGCTGGACGAGCGCCTGCAGGAGTTCTCCTTCGGGTCGTGGGAAGGCATGACGTGGGGCGAGGTCAAGCACCACGATCCCCTCCGCGTCCGGGCGAGGCGCCGGGACAAGTGGCGGTTCGTGCCGCCGGGCGGGGAAAGCTACGAGCAGCTCGCGGCGCGGGTCCGGCCCTGGCTCGAGACCGTGACCGACAACCTCGTGGTGGTGTCCCATGGCGGGGTCGCCCGCGCGCTGATGGTCCTGGTGGGCGGGGTGACGGAGCCCGCCGCCGCGGAGGCCGACATCTTCCAGGGCCGTGTGCTGCGCTTCGCCGACGGGCGCGGCATATGGCATTGACCGGCTCGCCGGAATCCATCGAGCCCGCGGGATTGCTGATCCAGCCCGTCGTCGCCGGGCTGCTGGCGGCCTTCGTCGGTTTCGCCAGCACCTTCACGGTGGTGCTCGCGGGCTTCACGGCGGTCGGGGCGACGCCGGCGCAGGCCGCCTCGGGACTGCTGGTGGTCTCGATCGTCCAGGGCCTGCTGGCGCTCGTGCTCTCGCTGGCCTGGCGGCTGCCGATCAGCATCGTCTGGTCGACGCCCGGCTCCGCGCTCCTGATCGCCACCGGCGCCGTGCCGGGCGGCTACCCCGCGGCGCTCGGGGCCTTCATCGTGGCGGCGCTGCTGATCGTCGTGGCGGGGCTCGTGCGGCCGTTCGGCCGGCTGGTCGAGGCCATCCCAACCGGTCTCGCCAACGCCATGCTGGCCGGGGTGCTGTTCGAGATCTGCCTCGCCCCGGTCGAGGCCGCCAAGGCCTCGCCCGGGCTGATCCTGCCGATCGTCCTCGTCTGGGCGCTCGCGCTGCGCTTCGCCCGGCGCTATGCGGTGCCGATCGTGGTCGCGGTCACCGGCCTCATCGTCGTCTTCGTCACGCGCCTGCCGGCGGGCGCCTTCGCCGGCGCCTGGCCGGCGCTGGTCGTGACGATGCCGGTGTTCCGCTGGGACGTCGCCGGGAGCCTCGCGGTGCCGCTCTTCGTCGTCACCATGGCGTCGCAGAACATCCCCGGCATCACGGTGCTGCGGGCGAACGGCTATCGCCCGAACCTCTCCGCCATCTTCGTGTCGAGCGGGCTCGCCGGCATCCTGAACGCGCTCGGCAGCGGCGGACTCGTCAACCTCGCCGCCATCACGGCCGCGCTGTGCGCGGGCCCGGAGGCCCACCCGGACCCCGCCCGGCGCTACTGGTCGACCGTCGCCGGCGGCATCGCCTATGTGGTCCTCGGCCTCGGCGCCGCCCTGACGGCGGCCTTCGTCGCGGCGGCGCCGCCCTCCATCGTCCAGGCGGTCGCGGGCCTCGCGCTCATGGGCACGCTGGCCGGCGCGCTTGCGACCGCGCTTGGCTCGGAGACCGACCGCCTCCCGGTGGCCGTCACCTTCGTGACGACCGCCTCCGGGCTGAGCGTCTTCGGCATCGGCGCTTCGTTCTGGGGGCTCTTGGCGGGCGGGCTGATGATGGCCATCGACCGGCTGCCGCGGCGCCCTCAGCGGGCCGGCCTTCTCGCGGCCAGGAAATAGTTCACGTCGGTGTCGCGGCTGAGCCGCCAGTCCCGCCGCAGCAGGTCGTAGACCATGCCCCGGGTGCCGAGCATCGTGAGGCCGGTCCGCCGGACCGCGGTCGCGAGCTCGGCCGGGGTGACGAACTGGCTCCAGCGATGGGTGCCGCGCGGCAGCCAGCGCAGCACGTACTCGGCCCCGACGATGGCGAGGGCGAAGCTCTTGGCCGTGCGGTTCAGCGTCGACAGCACCAGGAGCCCGCCCGGCTCGACGAGCGAGGCCACGGTCGCCACGAACCCGTCCCGGTCCGCCACATGCTCGACCACCTCCATGGCCAGCACCACGTCGAAGCGCGCCTGTGTCGCGGCGAGCGCCTCGGCGGTCGTTGCCTGGTAGTCGATCGGCAGCCCGCCCGCCTGCGCGTGGGCGGAGGCCGCCGCGATGTTGCCGGGGGCGGGATCGATGCCGGTCACACGCGCGCCCATCCGGGCGAGGGGCTCGGACAGGATGCCGCCGCCGCAGCCGATGTCCAGCACCCGCAGCCCGCCGAAGGGCGCGTCCTCGGCGGCCGTCATGGCCTGCCGCGCCACGAGATCGCGCAGGTAGCCGAGCCGCACCGGGTTGATCTCGTGCAGCTTGCCCATGGGGCCCGCCTCGTCCCACCATGCGTCCCCCAGCCGGTCGAAGCGCTCGACGTCGGCCGGGTCGATGCTGCTGGCCTGCATGGTGGTGATCCTCGCCGGAGGGCGCCGGCGCGGCCGGGCCACCCCGCCTTTGCCTCAGCGCCGCGCCCCTGTCGAGGGCCGCGGCCCGTTGACACGTCCCGGGTGCCGCCGCATTACCGCGGGCACCATGGCCCGTCTCGTTCTCAAGTTCGGCGGCACGTCCGTCGCCAATCTCGACCGCATGCGGGCGTCCGCCCTCCACATCAAGCGCGAGGTGGACGCGGGCCACGAGGTCGCCGTGGTGGTGTCCGCGATGGCGGGCAAGACCAACGAGCTCGTCGCCTGGTGCCGCGAGGCCGCCCCGCTGCACGACGCCCGCGAGTACGATGCCGTGGTCGCCTCCGGCGAGCAGGTCACCGCCGGGCTGATGGCCATCGTGCTGCAGGGCCTGGGCATCACGGCGCGCTCCTGGCAGGGCTGGCAGATCCCGATCCTGACCTCCGACCAGCACGGCTCGGCCCGGGTCGCCGACATCGACGGCGACGCGCTGATCGAGCGCATGGCCGGGCGGGGCGAGGTGGCGGTGATCGCCGGCTTCCAGGGCCTGCATGCCGAGAGCGGGCGTGTTACCACGCTCGGGCGCGGCGGCTCGGACACGAGCGCCGTGGTGATCGCGGCCGCGGTCCGGGCCGACCGGTGCGACATCTATACGGACGTCGACGGCGTCTACACGAGCGACCCCCGGGTGGTGGCCAAGGCCCATCGCATGGACCGGGTGGCCTTCGAGGAGATGCTCGAGATGGCCTCGCTCGGCGCCAAGGTGCTGCAGGTCCGCTCGGTGGAGGCGGCCATGGTGCATGGCGTGACGCTCTGCGTGCGCTCGTCCTTCGACGATCCCGCGGCACCGGCGAGCGGCACCCTGATTTGCGCGGAGGAGGACATCGTGGAGCATCAGGTCGTCACCGGCATCGCGTTCTCGCGGGACGAAGCGCAGATCACCCTGCGGGACGTGGTGGACAAGCCGGGGGTCGCGGCGGCGATCTTCGGGCCGCTGGCGCAGGCGGCGATCAACGTCGACATGATCATCCAGGTCGTCTCGGACGACACCACCACGACGGACATGACCTTCACGGTGCCGGTCGCCGATTTCGAGCGCGCCCGCCAGATCCTCGAGGCGCAGAAGGCGGCGATCCGCTTCAGCAGCCTGCAGGGGGCGGTCGACGTCGTGAAGGTGTCCGCCATCGGCATCGGCATGCGCAGCCACGCCGGGGTCGCGGCGCGGGCTTTCGCGGCGCTGGCCGAGAAGGGCATCAACATCCGCGCCATCACGACGTCCGAGATCAAGTTCTCGGTGCTGATCGATGCCGCCTATACCGAGCTCGCGGTGCGCACGCTGCACACCCTCTACGGGCTCGACAAGGCGGCCTGACCCAACTCAGCCTGCGGCCGGTACGGTCCTTGCTACCCGGCCTGTCGGGGCTCCGAGGCCGAGGGCGCGAGGCTTGCCGTGGGGGCGCCCGGTGCCTATACCGCAGACCGAGGGGTCATGATTGCTGCACCCTTGCCGGAGACGATCGCCGGCACGGCAGTCGGAAGCAGCGTCGAGGGGGCGGACCTGATGCGTCTGGGCGGACCGCGTCTGCTGCTGCGTCGTCTGCGCGAAGTGATGGCCGAGCCCGTCGGGGCGCAGGCCCGGCTCGACAAGATCGTCGTCCAGATCGCCTTCAACATGGTGGCCGAGG
>CAXUMV010000068.1:7468-12009 GCA_964252065.1 uncultured Lichenihabitans sp. | reverse complement strand
GGCTGCGTAGCTGATGCTCGGGCTCAGCCTGCGCGCCTACAAGTTCGACAAGTACAAGACCAAGAAGAAGGACGACGCCGAGGCCGACACCACCCCGCGCATCGCGCTCGCGGTCGCCGATGTCGCGGCGGCCCGGCGCGCCGCCGGCGCACGCGGCGGCCTCGCCGAAGGCGTGCTGCTCGCCCGCACGTTGGTGAACGAGCCGCCCAACGTGCTCTACCCCGCCGCCTTCGCCGAGCGGGCTGCCGAGCTCAAGGCGCTCGGGGTCGAGGTCGAGATCATCGACGAGCCGGCGGCCGAGAAGATCGGCATGCGGGCGCTGCTCGCGGTCGGCCAGGGCTCGGCCTACGACAGCCGGGTCGTGGTGATGCGCTGGTCCGGCGCGAGCAAGCCGGATGCCCAGCCCGTCGCCTTCGTGGGCAAGGGCGTGTGCTTCGACTCGGGCGGCATCTCGCTGAAGCCCGGCGCCGGGATGGAGGACATGAAGGGCGACATGGGCGGGGCCGCCTGCGTCGTGGGCCTCATGCATGCGCTCGCGAGCCGCAAGGCGAAGGCCAACGTGGTCGGCATCATCGGCCTCGTCGAGAACATGCCCGACGGCAAGGCGCAGCGGCCCGGCGACATTGTGACGTCCCTCTCGGGGCAGACCATCGAGATCATCAACACGGACGCCGAGGGCCGGCTCGTGCTCGCCGATCTCCTCTGGTACGTGCAGGAGACCTACAAGCCGGCCTTCATGGTCAATCTCGCGACCCTGACGGGCGCGATCATCGTCGCGCTCGGCACCGAGCATGCAGGCCTGTTCTCCAACAGCGACGAGCTGTCGGGGCGCCTGTTCGCCGCGGGTGCCGCCACCGGCGAGAAGGTGTGGCGCCTGCCGCTCACCCCGGCCTACGACAAGCTGATCGACTCGAAGTTCGCCGACATGAAGAACACCGGTGGCCGGCACGGCGGCTCGATCACGGCGGCGCAGTTCCTCCAGCGCTTCGTCAACGACACCCCGTGGGCGCATCTCGACGTCGCCGGCACCGCCATGGGCGCGCCGGCCGACGAGATCAACCAGAGCTGGGCGGCCGGCTGGGGCGTGCGCCTCCTCGACCGGCTCGTCTCCGACCACTACGAGAGCTGAGCCGGCGGGCCGGTGACCCACGCTCGCCATTGGGCTCCCGCTCCCCGATTAGGCCCTTCGCCCCGCCTGCGGGGAGAAGGTGTCCGAAGGACGGATGAGGGGACCTTTCGTGCGAAGGCAGCCCCCTCATCCGCCCTGTCGGGCACCTTCTCCCCGCGGAGCGGGGCGAAGGGGCTGGTCCTCGACCGTCAGCGTCCGGAACGAGGCCGGTGACCGAGGTCTGGTTCTACCATCTCGAGCACCGGACGCTCGAGGAGGTGCTGCCGGTGCTGCTTGAGCGCGGGCTCCAGCGGGGCTGGCGCGCCGTCGTGCAGGCCGGCGGGCCGGAGCGCGTCGCGGCGCTCGACCAGGGGCTCTGGAGCTACAGCGACGAGAGTTTCCTGCCGCACGGCACGGCGGCCGACGGCGAGCCCGAGACCCAGCCGGTGTTCCTGACCGACGGGCCCGGCAACCCGAACGGGGCCGCGATCCGGTTCTGCCTCGACAACGCGGCGGTGGCCGCGGCGCTGGGTGAGGACGGCGCCGCCTACGAGCGCGTCGTCCTGCTCTTCGACGGCCGCGACGAAGCCGCGGTGGCTGGCGCCCGGGCCCAATGGTCGGCGCTGAAAAGCGGCGGGCATGCCTTGTCCTACTGGCAGCAGGGCGAGGACGGCCGGTGGGACAAGCGCGGGTGAGGCCCTGCGCTCAGAAGGGGTTCCAGGTCGATTGCGTCGTGAACTTGAGATAGGAGATCGACACGCCCAGCCGCGCCCCGACGCCCGAGCGGATCGGCACCAGCACCACCTGGTCGTTGGTCAGGGCCGTGAAGCCGAACCCGCCGATGAAATAGGCCGAGCCGTCGATGCCGGCGAAGCGCCGGAATATGCCGCGCGTCGAGGGCAGGTTGTAGACCAGCATCATGGTCCGGTCGCCGTCGCCGCCGATGTCGAAGCCGATCGAGGGACCCTGCCAGTAGACGCGCTGGTCGCCCGCGTTGCGGGTGTACATCACGCCCTCGCCGTAGCGCACGCCGCCCACGAAGGCGCCCGAGGCTTCCTGGCCGAGCACGTAGCCGTTGGGCTGGCACCAGCGCCGTCCGGCCTCCTCGACTGTCTGGGCGAGGCCGCGCGACACCGAACCGAAGAAGCGGTGTCCGTTGTCGACGAGCTCGTCCGTGGTGAATCGCTGCGGAGGGCCGCCGGGTCCCGCCGCGAGGGCAGGGCCGCCGAACGCCAGGCCGGCCGAGGCCGCCAGGACGAAGTTCCGACGCGTAAGCCCCATGATGTCGTCCCCTCTTCAGCGCCGTGTGCCGCCGCAGATGCCCAGATGATGCTGCCTGCCGATCTGGGCCGCGGCGTGGCGGCTTACGGCTTCCCGCGCGCGAGACGACCGTAGCGGGAAATGGTTAAGCCTTTACCATCCGGATGGCCCGGCCTCACGCCAGCAGGGCGAGATCCGTCGGCGAGACGGCGACCGAGGCGTCGCCCCAGGCCACGAAGCCCCCGTTGCGGTAGTCGGTGCCGGCCTTGCCGTAGAGCAGGGGGCCGCCTTCGACCCCGAGCACGAGGCCGCCCGCCGCGCGCAGCACGGCATCGCCGGCCGCCGTATCCCACTCCATGGTCGGCCCGAACCGGGGATAAACGTCGGCCGCCCCCTCGGCGACGCGGCAGAATTTGAGGGACGAGCCGGCGCTGGTGCGCTCGCCGATCGGCAGGCGGGCCAGGAACGCTTCGGTCGCGGCATCGCAATGCGAGCGGCTGGCGAGGGCGACGTAATGGCCGGCGGGTGCCGGCCTGACCGCGATCGGGGTGCGCGCCTCGGGCTCCGGCAGGCGGCCGCCGGGCTCGACCACGCAGGTGCTGGCGCGGTCCGAGCCCATCCACAGGCGGTTGAGGGCCGGCGCATAGACGGCGCCCGCCACCGGGCAGCCGGCCTCGATCAGCGCGATGTTGACCGTGAACTCCCCGTTGCGGGAGATGAACTCGCGGGTCCCGTCGACCGGGTCGACCAGGATGAAGCGTCCGTCAAGCGCAGGCCTGATGCCGCGCGCGGAACTCTCCTCGGCCAGCACCGGGATGTCGGGCGCGCAGCGGGCGAGGCCTTCGAGGATGATGAGCTCCGCGACCTCGTCCGCCTCGCTGACGGGGCTCGAATCGGCCTTGACCTTCACCCGGCAGTCCGGATGGCCGTAGATGCGCATCACGGCCGCGCCGGCATCGATCGTCAGCTGGGCGAAAGCCTCAGCCAAGCGACGGCGCTCGCCGAGACTGGAATAAGCACGCGAGGAGTGTGTCACAAGCTCATCCAGACATTACAAAAACAGGCTTGCAAAGCATGACGCGCGCGCGCTGCAACACCTTGGCCGAACATGACACATGGCCCCGCCCCGTTCTCTTTTCAAAGCCGGTACCCTTGCGTATCAACACTTGGCGCTAGTCGCAAACGCCGCCGAATCACCCCTGGGTAACCCCATGTCGGGTGGATCGGCAGGCGGGCGTACCGGCACGAGGAGCCTTGCATGACACTCTTCTCCCTCGAACCGCTCGATCTTGCTGCCCTTCTCTGCTCCCGGGTCTGCCACGACGTGATCAGCCCCGTGGGCGCCATCGTCAACGGCCTCGAGGTGCTCGAGGAGAACGGGGACGAGGAGACGCGCACCTTCGCGCTCGACCTCATCAAGAAAAGCGCGGGCCAGGCCTCGGCCAAGCTGCAGTTCTGCCGGCTCGCCTTCGGGGCCGCAGGGTCGGCGGGGGCCGCGATCGACACCGGCGACGCCGAAGGCGTCACGCGGGGCCTCTTCGGCGACGACAAGATCCGGCTGGAATGGGTCGTGCCCCGGGTCCTGATGCCCAAGAACCTCGTCAAGCTGATCCTCAACCTCAGCGTGATCGCGGCGGGAGCCATCCCGCGCGGCGGCATCGTCAGCGTGTCGGCCACCGGGCCGGCCGAGCGGCCCGACATCGAGCTCAAGGCGACCGGCATGGCGCCGCGCGTCCACCACGCGCTCCCCGGCCTGCTGGCCGGCACGCCCGATGGCGGCGTCCTCGATGCGCATGCGATCCAGCCCTACTTCACCGGGCTCGTGGCGCGGCAGGTTGGTTACGAGGTGAGCTTCGCGGTGGCGGGCGACACGGTCACGGTCACGGCCCGCCCGGCCGACGCCATCGCGCCGGCCGCCGAGGACGAGGGGGTGCTCCGCTCGTCAAGCGTCGCTTAACCAGCAGGGTCTAGGGTTCCGGACGGATCGGCGCGAGCAGGCGTCAGGGAACGACCATGAACCAGGCGCTCGTCGTCGACGACTCGGCTGTCATCCGCAAGGTGGCGCGCCGCATCTTCGAGGGACTGCAGTTCGAGACCGCGGAGGCCGAGGACGGCGAGCGGGCGCTGCATGCCTGCGCGTTCCTGATGCCGGACGTGATCCTACTCGACTGGA
>CAXUMV010000068.1:4845-7458 GCA_964252065.1 uncultured Lichenihabitans sp. | reverse complement strand
AACGACGAGTACAGCCAGAACGACGCGCAGTACAACGCGCTGATCCACCAGGCGGCCCCTGGGGGTGCGCCCAGCGCCGGACCGGCCCTGGAGAAGGCCTCCATCGAGAAGATGGTGCTGCGCGGGCTGCGCAAGCTGCCGGGCGGCCGCAAGCCGAGCGTGCTGTTCTGCACCACCGAGCGGGACGTGGCCCATATCGCCCGCGCCATGCATGCGGGCGCCAACGACTACATGATGAAGCCGTTCAACCGGGCGATCCTGCAGGGCAAGCTCGAGGACCTCGGCCTGATCGCGGCCGGCTGACACGGCCCGTGGAGGCGGGCAACTTCGGCCTGCCTCGAAGTGTTTGAGCATGACGGAGAACCGATCATGCTGAACCCGCTTCGCCTTTGCGCCGCCGTTGCCCTCGTGGCGGCGATGGCCCCGACCCTTGCTCCCGCACAGACCGCGGGGGCCTCCTCGTCCGCCCCCACCACGAACAATCCCTCCTCCCCGACGCCGTCCTCGCCATCGCCTTCGGGCGGGGTCGGGACCGGCAAGTCCGCGGCCGGCGAGGAAACGCCGACGCAGCGGGAGGAGATGCAGAAGATGAAGAAGGACACGACGATCTGCAAAGGCTGCTGAGCCTCGGGGGCCCGGCCGGCCGCTTACCCTTGCGGCGGCTGCCGGCGCGGGCCCTGCGTCAGGCGGACCACCACGCCGCGCAGCGTCCGCACGTCCTGTTCCGTCATCCCGATGCGGTGAAGGATGTTGCGGAGGTTGCGCCGCATGACCGGCTGCTTGTCGTCCGGCCTGAAATAGCCGGCCAGCGTCAGTTCGGCCTCGAGATGCTCGAAGAGCGCCAGGACCTGCGCGCGGACGGCGGGCGGCGAGCGGGGCTCCGGGGGCGTCGGGACGGGTGACCGCTCGGAAGCCTGGCGCCACTCGTAGGCCATCAGCAGCACGGCCTGGGCCAGGTTGAGCGAGCCGTAGGCGGCGCTGACCGGGAAGGTCACGATGGCGTCGGCGATCGCGATCTCGTCGTTGTCGAGCCCGGTGCGTTCGGGGCCGAACAGGATGCCGTGGGCCTCCTGGGCGGCGCCCGCGCTGCGGGTCATGGCCGAGGAGGGCAACAGGACGGGCTTGCCCTGGCCGCGCTCGCGGGCCGTCGTCGCCCAGACGAAGTGGAGGTCGGCGACCGCGGCTTCGACGGTGGAGAAAAGCCGCGCCTCGTCCAGCAGGCTAACCGCCCCGGAGGCTGCGGCCTCTGCCGTGTCGCGGTAGTCCGGCGGCGGCGGCCAGCCGCCCTTCGGCGCGACCAGCCTGAGATCGGACAGGCCGAAATTGGCCATGGCCCGGGCAGCCGTTCCGATATTGACCGCGAGCTGCGGCCGCACCAGGACGATGGCCGGTCCGCCCGTCTCGAGCGGCCTCGTGCGATCCGTTCCGGCCCCGACCATCCTAGCCGACCCGCGCCGATGAGCTCCTTCTCCCGCCTGCGGGAGAAAGTGCCCGACAGGGCGGATGGGGGGACTCACGGACCGAGGATTCCCTCCTCCGGCCTTCGGCCACCCTCTCCCGCAGGCGGGAGAAGGGCATCCCCGCAGGCATGAGCCGGCTGCCGGTCAGTGAGCCGTACCGCCCGGGTCGTCGAGGGGGCGGATCTCGGCGGCCATCAGCCCCTTGGGGCCGTCGCCGAAGCGGACCAGGAAGCTGTCGCCCGGCTTGAGCTCGGCGATCCCGTAGCGCCGCAGGGTCTCCATGTGGACGAAGATGTCCTTGGTCCCATCGCCCCGCGACAGGAACCCGAACCCGCGCGTGCGGTTGAACCACTTGCAGACCGCGATTTCGAAGCCGCCCTGCGGGGCCACCTGCACGTGGGTACGCGGCAGGCCGGCCTGGGCCGGATGCACGGCGGTGGTGAGGTCGAGCGACAGGATGCGGAACACCTGCAGGCCCTTGGGGCGCCGCAGCACCTCGCAGACGACCCGGGCGCCTTCGCGCGCGGTCAGGTACCCATCCCGCCGCAGCGTGGTCACGTGAAGGAGCACATCGGTGCCGCCATCGTCCGGGACGATGAAGCCGTATCCCTTGGCGACGTCGAACCACTTGATGTGGCCGGACATCTCGACGACGACGATATCGCTCTGGTCGGCCGAATCGGATCCGGTCGAATAAAGTCCATCGCCGAAATCGTCTTTGTTGCTCAAAACGACTTTCCTATGCGGGAGACGCGCTACGAAGCCTCAGATCCTCATGAGCGCCCGCCGCGAAGGTCCATCCGCCTCCGTCGCGTCGGGCAAACACGAATCACGCATTCGCTCACCACACCCCGACCATAGCATCGGCCACGCCGCGAAAAAGTCGAAAACCTGAACGGCGCGGCGATCCGAAACGGTGTTGCATCGGAGCGACTAGGCCGGCGCTCGACGTCTTGGACAGGGCTGTCCCGCCATGCGGGCCACCGCGTTTCAACCCGCATGGACGTCATCGTCCTCGCGGTCGAATGCCCGGTCGAGCCGGATTCACGGTCCGGCGGAGTCGAGACCGGTGCCACGCTCCGCCGCGGTGTCGCCGTGTTCCCGCTGCGAGTCGATGGCGGGTCCGCCTTCGCACCAGGGCGCGAGGATCGTG
>CAXUMV010000068.1:0-4835 GCA_964252065.1 uncultured Lichenihabitans sp. | reverse complement strand
CGGCGTTGATCACGGTGTCCGCCATGGCATCGAGCGGTGTCGGATCGCGGTTGACGATCACGAGAGGCGCGCCGTGGCGGACCGCCAGCTCGGGCAGCGCCGCGGCCGGCCGCACCTTGAGCGAGGAGCCGAGCACGAGGAAGAGGTCGCAGGCGAGGGCGGCTTCCATGGCGCGGGCCAGGGCCTGCTCGGGGACGGCCTGCCCGAACGCCACGGTGGCCGACTTCACCATGCCGCCGCAGCGGCGACAGGCGGGTGCGAGGCCGGTCGCTTCGAGGCGCGGGCGGATGTCGGCGAGCTCGTGGCGCTCGCCGCAGGAGAGGCACCGGGCGAAGGTGCCGTTCCCGTGGAGCTCCACGAGGCGGTCCGCCTCGAGGCCCGCCGCCTGATGCAGCCCGTCGATGTTCTGGGTGACCACCAGGGCGATGCGGCCCTGGCCGGCGAGGGTGGCCAGGGCCCGATGCGTACGGCCCGGCCGGGCGCCTGCATAGACGTCGTCCATCGCGAACTTGCGGCGCCAGGCTTCCGCGCGGGCCTCCGGGCTCGCCTTGAACTCGGCGAAGCCGATCGGGGGATAGCGCCGCCACGGGCTGTCCGGCGAGCGGAAATCGGGCACCCCGCATTCGGTGGAGATGCCGGCGCCGGTGAACGCCACGGCCGCCCTCGCGCGCCCGAGGGCGTCGCGCAATGCCACGCGCCCGTCCTCGACCGAGCCGATCCTCGTTGCCATGCGCCCTCGACCGGTCGGCGCCCGCTCCGGGGCGCCCTCCGGTGAGATCGGGCTCAGGCCTGCTTCTTCAAGCGCACGACGTTGTGCAGGGTCGTGTCGGCTGTCTCGAAGAAGCGGCGGATGCCGCGGGCCGCCTGCCGGATGCGCTGCTCGTTCTCGACGAGCGCGAGGCGGACATAGTCGTCCCCGTGCTCGCCGAACCCGATGCCGGGGGCGACCGCCACGTCGGCCTTCTCGATCAGCAGCTTGGAGAACTCGAGGCTGCCCAGATGCCGGAACTTCTCCGGGATCGGCACCCAGGCAAACATCGAGGCGGCGGGCGCCGGGATGGTCCAGCCCGCGGCCCCGAAACTCTCGACCATGACGTCGCGGCGCTGGCGGTAGATGTCCCGCATCTCGCGGATGCAGTCGTCCGGCCCGTTCAGGGCGGCGGCGGCCGCGACCTGGATCGGGGTGTAGGCACCGTAGTCGAGATAGCTCTTGACGCGGCTCAGCGCCGCCAGAAGCCGCTCGTTGCCGACCGCGAACCCCATGCGCCAGCCGGGCATCGAGAAGGTCTTGGACATGGAGGTGAACTCCGCCACGACATCGATGGCGCCCGGGACCTGCAGCATGGAGGGCGGGGGGACGTCGTCGAAATACACCTCGGCATAGGCGAGATCGGACAGCACGAAGATCTCGTGCTTCTTCGCGAAGGCGACGAGATCCCTGTAGAAGTCGAGCGAGGCCACCATCGCGGTCGGGTTGGAGGGGTAGCACACCACCACCGCGATCGGCTTGGGGATGGAGTGCACCACCGCGCGCTCGAGGCTCGCAAAGAAGTCGGGCGTGGGGTCGGCGGGCACCGAGCGGATCACGCCGCCCGCCATCAGGAAGCCGAAGGCGTGGATGGGGTAGGAGGGGTTAGGCACCAGCACCACGTCGCCCGGCGCCGTGATGGCCTGCGCCATGTTGGCAAAACCCTCCTTCGAGCCGAGCGTCGCCACGACCTGCCGCTCGGGGTCGAGCTTCACCCCGAAGCGCCTCCCGTAGTAGTTCGCCTGCGCGCGCCGGAGGCCCGCGATACCCTTGGAGGAGGAGTACCGGTCGGTCCGGGGCTTGCCGACCGTCTCGATCAGCTTGTCGACGACGTGTTTGGGAGCCGGCAGATCCGGGTTGCCCATGCCGAGATCGATGATATCGGCGCCGGCGTTCCGGGCCGTGGCCTTCAGGCGGTTGACCTGCTCGAAGACGTAGGGCGGAAGGCGACGGACGCGATGAAAATCGGTCATAACCGGAACAGTCCGAGGAAGAGGGATGAATCGCTGGAGCGCTAACGCATCCTCCGGCAAAGTCCATGCGAAATGGTTAGCGCGGGGTGTTTTTCGGCGTCTTCAGCGGAACGGCAGGCGGGGTCCGCCCCGCCCGGCGCTGCTGGCGCTCGCGCGCGGTATCGAGTTCCGCCTCGGCGGCGGCGACCTCGGCCGGGCTCATCACCTTGGTGGCGCGCGGGGGATGGGTTCGTCCGACGGGGATGAAGCCGGGGTCCTGCCGGGGGCGGCTCGCCGTCACGAAATCCGAACGCGGGGTGGGCGGCGCCTTGATCTGCAGGCGCTCGAGCAGGCCGTCCATCGGCCCCGCGGCCTCCTGCGCGGCGGCCGGGGCACAGGCCATGGCCACCAGGACCGCCAGGGCAATCCGGCCGAGGGCCGGGCGGCTATTGCAACCGATGCGCATGGCGGGGCGTCTCCTGGCCGGGTGAAGCGGCTTGCAGCTAAGCGCGAACTATGACTGAAACAGGGTCCATGGTCGGGCCGGCTTGATCATGGAAAGGCGGCGCCCCACCCTTGGAGGGCAGCGAAGAATTGCCTGAGGGAGACGAACGCCATGGGCAAGAAGAAGTCGGCCTCCCCGCCGTCCAAAGGCGCCGGACGCCACGGCGCGGGCAAGTCCAAGCTGCCCTCGTCCAAGGCCGGGGCGAAGGCGAGGGCCAAGGCCCGGTCGTCGACCGGCGCCGATGCCGTGATGGTGCATGCCGTCCACACCATGCTGCGCCCGGCGCCTCAGGTCGAGCAGGCCCCCGAAGGCCTCGGCTCCGCCGCGCGGCCCGTGCCGCCCGCCTCCCCGGCGGAGGCGCCGCCGGCCATCGCCGGCATGCCGGTGCCCGACCTCGAAGCGCTGTCGCGCAACATGACACGGCTCGTCGAGGAGAGCGGCAAGCTGGCCGCGACGATGGCGGGGCGCGAACCCCGTCCGCCGGCTTTCCAGGCCGATCTTGCCGATGCCGTCCAGACCCTCGGCCAAGTGGCCGAGCACTGGTTCGGCGATCCGGCCCGCCTGTTCCAGGCCCAGAGCGCGCTGACCGCGGGCGTCCTCGACCTCTGGGCGACGAGCGCGGGCCGCCTCTCCCCCGGCACGCCGCCGGAGGCCGCCCCGCGGCCCGCCGACAAGCGCTTCACCGACCCCGAATGGCGCGAGAACCCGGTTTTCGACTTCCTCCACAAGGCCTTCCTGTTCGGCTCCCAGTGGGCGAACGGGCTGGTCGACAAGGCCGACGGCCTCGACGACGCCACCAAGGAGAAGGCGCGCTTCTACATGCGCCAGATCACGAGCGCGATGTCGCCCTCCAACTTCGTGCCCACCAACCCCGAGCTGCTGCGCGAGACGCTGAAGCAGAACGGGGGCAACCTGCTGCGCGGACTCAAGATGCTCAGCGAGGATCTCGCGGCCGGCAACGGGCATCTCCGGATCCGCCACACCGACACCAGCAAGTTCGGCCTCGGCGTCAACATGGCGATGACCCCCGGCAAGGTCGTGTACCGCAACGAGCTCATGGAGCTGCTGCAATATGCGCCCTCGACCCCGCAGGTCCTCAAGCGCCCGCTGCTGATCGTCCCGCCCTGGATCAACAAGTTCTACGTGCTCGACCTCAACCCCGAGAAGTCGTTCATCAAGTGGGCGGTCGGGCAGGGGCTGACCGTCTTCGTGATCTCCTGGGTCAATCCGGACGAGCGGCATGCGGCCAAGGACTTCGAGGCCTACATGCAGGAGGGCGTCATGGCGGCGCTCAAGGCTGTCGAGGCCGCGACGGGGGAGCGTGACGTCACGACCATCGGCTACTGCGTGGGCGGAACGCTGCTGGCCGTGACGCTCGCCCACATGGCCGCGCAGGGGGACCAGCGCATCACCAGCGCGACCCTGTTCACCGCGCAGGTGGACTTCACCCATGCGGGCGACCTCAAGGTCTTCGCCGACGAGAGCCAGATCCGGGCCCTCGAATCGCAGATGAAGGAGCGCGGCTACCTGCGCGGCTCGCAGATGGCGCAGGCGTTCAACATGCTGCGGCCCGAGGACCTGATCTGGTCCTACTGGGTCAACAACTACCTGCGCGGCAAGGAGCCGCCCGCCTTCGACCTCCTGGCGTGGAACTCCGATTCCACCCGCATGCCGGCCGCGAACCATTCCTTCTACCTGCGCAACTGCTACCTCGAGAACAAGCTCGCGCGGGGCCTGATGGAGATCGGCGGCGCCCTGCTGGACCTCAAGCGCATCACCGTGCCGATCTACAACCTCGCGACACGCGAAGACCACATCGCCCCGGCGGTCTCGGTGTTCGAAGGCAGCAAGTCCTTCGGCGGCCCGGTGCGCTACGTGCTGTCGGGCTCGGGCCACGTGGCCGGCGTCGTCAATCCGCCCGACAAGATGAAATACGGCTACACCGACGGGCCGCCGCCCGCAGGATCGTTCGAGGACTGGCTGGAGAGCGCCACGACCCATCCCGGCTCGTGGTGGCCGGACTGGATCGGCTGGATCAGGGCGCAGGCGCCCGAGCTCGTCGAGGCGCGGGTGCCCGGCGGTGGGCGCGACACGCTCGGCGATGCTCCGGGAGAGTATGTGCGGGTCAGGGCGTGATCCCGTGTGGGGTCGCGCCGCAAAGGGAGAGTGAAACGTGAAGCTTGTTCGTTACGGCGCGCCCGGCGCGGAGAAACCGGGCCTCTACGAAGGGCCCGGCCGCATCCGCGATCTCAGCGGCCTCATTCCCGACCTTGCCGGCGAGAGCCTGTCGCCGGCCTCGCTCCGCAGCATCGCGGCCGCCAATGCCGCCGACCTGCCGCTCGTCGCGGGC
>CAXUMV010000067.1:8498-12021 GCA_964252065.1 uncultured Lichenihabitans sp. | reverse complement strand
ATCGGCGGCGCGCGGCCTTATTACGACGTGGCGCTCGCCGTCAAGGCCGGGGCCGACGTCGTCGTGGTCGACGGCATGCAGGGCGGCACGGCGGCGACGCAGGACGTGTTCATCGAGAACGTCGGCATGCCCACGCTCGCCTGCATCCGCCCCGCCGTGCAGGCGCTGCAGGAGCTGGGCATGCATCGCAAGGTGCAGCTGATCGTCTCGGGCGGCATCCGCAACGGCGCCGACGTGGCCAAGGCCCTTGCGCTCGGCGCCGATGCGGTCTCGATCGGCACCGCGGCGCTGGTCGCGCTGGGCGACAACGATCCCGCCTACGAGGCCGAGTACCGCGCGCTCGGCACGACGGCCGGCGCCTACGACGACTGGCACGAAGGTCGCGACCCGGCCGGCATCACGACGCAGGATCCCGACCTCATGAAGCGGCTCGACCCCGTCCTCGGCGGCCGGCGGCTGGCCAACTACCTGAAGGTGATGACGCTCGAGGCCCAGACCATCGCGCGGGCCTGCGGCAAGAACCACCTGCATCACCTCGAACCCGAGGACCTCTGCGCCCTCACCCTGGAGGCCGCCGCCATGGCCCGCGTGCCTTTGGCCGGCACCTCGTGGATTCCCGGACAGGCCGGCTTCTAGGCCGCCCTTTTTTCGATCGACCCGCACCGGAGACCGACCCTTGACCCAGGATCTGGCCAGCCTCGCCAAGGAGCGCGGCATCCGCTACTTCATGATCTCCTACACGGATCTGTTCGGGTCACAGCGCGCCAAGCTGGTGCCGGCGGCTGCCATCGCCGACATGCAGCGCGACGGGGCGGGCTTTGCGGGCTTTGCGACGTGGCTCGACATGACGCCGGCCCACCCCGACCTCTTCGCCCTGCCCGATGCCGCGGCCGTGGTGCAGCTGCCCTGGAAGCCGGAGGTGGCGTGGGTCGCGGCCGACTGCATGATGGAGGACAGGCCGGTGCCCCAGGCGCCCCGCGTGGTCCTCAAATCCGTCATCGCCGATGCCGCAAGGCAGGGGCTGCACGTCAAGACCGGCGTCGAAGCCGAGTTCTTCCTGATCGACCCCGACGGGGCGGCCATCTCCGACGCCAAGGACAATGCCGCCAAGCCCTGCTACGACCAGCAGGCCCTGATGCGCCGCTACGACGTCATCGCCGAGATCTGCGACGCCATGCTGGCGCTCGGGTGGCAGCCCTACCAGAACGACCATGAGGACGCCAACGGGCAGTTCGAGATGAACTGGGCCTTCGACGATGCCCTGGTGACGGCCGACCGCCACTCCTTTTTCAAGTTCATGGTCCGGTCGGTCGCCGAGAAGCACGGCCTGCGCGCGACCTTCATGCCGAAACCCTTCTCGACCCTCACGGGATCCGGCTGCCACGCCCACGTCTCGGTGTGGAACAAGGACGGCACGACCAACGCCTTCCTCGACGGCAGCGACGCGATGGGGCTGTCGCAGCAGGGCTATCACTTCCTCGGCGGCATCATGCGCCACGCCCCGGCGCTGGCGGCGATCACGAACCCCACGGTCAACAGCTACAAGCGCATCAATGCGCCACGCACCGTCTCGGGGGCGACCTGGTCGCCCAACAGCATCACCTGGACGGGCAACAACCGGACGCACATGGTGCGCGTGCCCGGCCAGGGCCGCTTCGAGCTGCGGCTGCCGGACGGGGCGGCCAACCCTTACCTGCTGCAGGCCGTCATCATTGCGGCGGGCCTCGAGGGGGTCCGCAGCGAGGCCGATCCCGGGCCGCGCTTCGATATCGACATGTACCAGCTCGGCCACACGGCGACCGACGCCCCCCGGCTGCCGCTGAACCTGCTCGATGCCCTCCGCGCCTTCGATCGCGACGACAGCCTCAAGGCGGCGTTGGGGGCCGAGTTCTCGAGCGGCTATCTGAAGCTCAAGCATGCGGAGTGGGCGAGCTACATGGCGCACTTCACCCAGTGGGAACGCGACAACACGCTCGACGTCTGAACGCCGCCCGCGGGGACCCCGAGAGGCGGGGTTCGCGCATCATATCGCGAAAATCTCCTCGACGGGCGACCGCGACTCTATCCGCCAGGCCGCAGATGACGTAGCGGAGCCGCATGACGCTAGGTCAGGCCCGCCATGGTCTCGTGCCTGGACGCCTTTCGTCATCGCGAGGCGCGTCAGCGCCGCGGCGATCCACACCGCGGCAGGAAAGGCCAGAGACGTGGGTTGCTTCGCTGCGCTCGCAAAGACGACGCCGGCTTTCGGCACCGACGGTCTCGGTGCGGCTCTGCCAAGCCACGCGCAGCACAGCCGTGCAGCCGACGACCTCGCGGTCCCGCGAACGCTGAAGGAACGCGTGCCATGGTTCGTATCGACGGCCGACGAGACCATCGCGCGCGACCCGTGACGGCGGTCTCCGGTGACCGTCCCCTCGGTGCGCCGGCCGGCTCGGGACTGTCGAAGGGGGTCTCGCTCTACATCGACCTCCTGCGCCTCGTGGCGGCCCTCCTGGTGTTCGTCGGGCACGCGGATACGCTTCTGTTCGACGGCCGGATCCCGCCGATCGTGTCCCATCATGCCAGGGAAGCCGTCGCGATCTTCTTCGTTCTCTCGGGGTTCGTCATCAGTTTTGCGGCCAGGAACAGAGAGCGGTCCTTGCGGAACTACATCGTCGCCCGCACTTCCCGCATCGTCCCCGTCGTCCTCGTGTCCCTGGGCGTCACGCTGGTCTGCGATCAGATCGGCTACGCGTTCAATCCATCGTACTACGACCAGCTTCGTTTCTTCTCGCCGGCGTCTCTGACGGCCGCCCTGTCCTACCTGACATTCACCAACCAGATCTGGTTCAATCACATCGTCTTCGGCACCAACGAGCCGTTTTGGTCTCTGTCGTTCGAAGTCTGGTACTATATCCTTTTCGCCTTCGTGATGTTTTCGAGCGGATGGATGCGGATCGTTCTCGTCGCCCTGGCGGCGGTCGCCTGCGGCCCTCTCATCGTGATGTATCTGCCTCTGTGGTTGCTGGGCGCCCTTCTCTATCTTCTCTATGAGAGGGGGCTGCGCGTCGGCCTGTCGGCGCTCGCCTTGTTTCCCCTCAGCGTCTGCTGCTACCAGCTGGCGAGGCGGCATCTGGGAGGGGAGGCGAGCGATATCTTCCATATCGTCAGCCCTGCCCACGGCGCCTACAACGTGGCTTACTTCTGCCTGATCGGGCTGCTGGCCTGCGTCAACATCCTGTCAGGCGGCGAGATCACGCAACGGCTGCTGCCCTATCTTGCCGGTGTGGCAAAGGCGGTCCGCTGGGCCTCGGGAGCGAGCTTCACGCTCTACCTCGTTCACCTGCCGATCCTGATCATGCTCCGTGCCGTGTTTCCGGCGACGGGGGCGTCGTGGATCGCGGCCTGTCTCGCCTGCGTGACGACCATCGGCCTGGTGCTGCTGCTGGCCGAGCTCGGCGAGCGCCGCAAGAGGCAGCTCGCCGGAGCTCTGGCCGGACTCATCAGAAGAGCCGGTCCACGCACGTCGTCGTAAAGCGACGGT
>CAXUMV010000067.1:0-8488 GCA_964252065.1 uncultured Lichenihabitans sp. | reverse complement strand
TAGAGCGCGACGGTTGCAGGCGTTTAGGATTGAAACCCATGGCGCATGGCCTCGGCCGGTCGGGCGCGGCGTGAATCCTCGGCCCCCGGGATGGCGTTCTTGGCCATGCGGAACTCGCTCCGGAACAGGCTGACGGGCGATTTCGGGAGCGCCATCAGGCCGAAGAAGGAACAGAAGCTCACCACGCCGTCGAACCCCGTGCAGATCAGGATGTTGGCCTCGGTGAACGCCTCGACGAAGGCGACGAACATGATGGAGAGGAGGAACTCGATGCAGGCCCTTTCCCGCGGCGTGACGAATGGCATCCACTCGAACCCGTTTCTCACCGCGATGAGGTTCGGGATCGCGAATAGGACGGCGCCGACGAAGCCCAGGTCGAGCAGCAGCGTGAGATAGCCGCTTTCCGGTCCCAGGCGCTGGCCGTAGACGGCGATGATCCGGTCCGCCATGGCGTTGCCGCCCAGCATCTGGTAGCCGCTGCCGAACAGCGGGTTTTGCCACACGTATTCCCAGGCGATCTCCCACAGCCCGGCCCGTCCGGTGAAGGTCGAGTCGCGCCCGAGCAGGTTGAACAGCGTGTCGCTGCCGCCGCCGAAGACCACGATGCTTGCGACCAGCGCCGCGCACACGACGCCCATCAAGGTCGTCGCCATGCCGTAGCGGCGGAGCGACACGAACATGAAGTGAAAGGCCACCAGCGAAAACGAGGCGACGACGCCGGTCGCGGAGCCCGCCATGTACAGGCATACCAGGGCACAGACCCGTGCCACCCAGAAAAACATCTTGTTCCCGTTGCACAACCAGGAATGCGTGAAGAGGAACACGCTGCCATAGGCCGCCCAGGGACCCAGCATATTCTTGTGCGCGAAGATGCCCCGCCAGCGCCCCACATGCACGTTTTGCGTGAGCTCGAGTCCGTCATGGACGCCGATATGGGGAAACAGGACCGCGACCCCGAAGCTCAGGATCATGATCCACGCGATGAGGTACAGGCAGTTTTGCACCACGAGCAGGATGCCCATGCGAAACATCAGGATCGGCAGGGCCACCCAGAGGCTGCTCATGACCAGGGCGTTGCGGGCGGCATCCTTCGTCTCGTCCGCCCAGAGACAGGACGCGAAGGCGAGCGCGGCGACCGGAGCGAAGTAGTACGGGATCTTCGAAAAAGCCCAGTTCACCCCGGCGGTCGCGCTGATCAACACGATGCTGGCGAAGCATGTGGCGACCCGGACATAGGGGAGGACCGCCCCGATCGGGTCGTTGATGGTCGTCTTCGTCATGTAGAGGCGGTTGAACAGGGCGTCGCGTCCGATCGCCCCGTAGGCGACCAGCATGAGGATGAACAGGGCGCTCAGCACGAGACGCTCGCTCGAGAGGGTGCTGACCAGCCGGCTGTTCAGCCGGGCCTCGGGGCTGATCACGATCGGCATCGATCCTGACGTCACGGCGCCTCGCTCCTCATGATCCCCGCTCGACGGTCGGGCGTGAGGCCGCTCATGTCGAGCTCCGGGCCGGCGCCCGGCTCGTGGCCGACTTCACGAAATGCCGGTGATAGCGCGCGATCATGGTCCGGCGGTCGAACCGCTCCTCCACGGAGGTCCGGGCCGCCGACCCCGCGGCGCGGCGCACCTCGGGGTCCCGCAGGGCCAGCAGCGCGCGTTGGAACTGCGCATCGTCGCCCACGGGAAACAGCCGGCCGTTGGTCCCGTCGATCATCTCGGAGGCGCCGCTGAGATCGCTCATGACCATCGGGATCCCCATGGCCATGATCTCGAGCGCCGCCAGGGAGAGGGTCTCGATCGAGACGCTGCACAGGACCCCGATGTCGAACGCTGCGATATGGGGACGGACGTCCGCCGCCATGCCGACCATGACGACGTCGTCCTCGATGCCGAGCGCCTTGGCCCGCGCCGCGATGGCCGGGCGCCGCGGGCCGTCGCCGACCAGCAGGGCCTTGGCCTCGACGTTCTGCGCCCGCAGCCGGGCCACGGCTTCGAGAAGCTGGAGGTGGTTCTTCTCCGGCCGCATGACCGCGCAGAGGCCGAGCACCAGGTCCTTGTCCGTGAAGCCATGCCGCCGGCGGGCCGAGACGCGCGCGCCGTCGGTCTTAGCGAAGCGGCCGACATCGATGCCGTTCAGGATCGTCGTCTCGTTGCGCGGCGAAAAGCCGTGGCTCATCCAATAGGCGCGCTGGTTCTCGGACACGAAGACCACGCTGTCCGCCCGGTTGAAGAGCGGCGTATACAGGAGCTGGAACAGCTTCTGCCGGGTGTTGTTCAGGATCGTCGAATGCGTGACCGCGATCATGGGAAGGCTGGACCGGGCGGCAAGCCGCCCGAGCCAGCTGACCAGGACCGGCCGCTCGTTGATCGACACCAGCACGTCGGGCCGCTCGTCGGTGATCGCCCGCGCCAGATCACGCACGCGGCCGCTGAGGCGCCGCGGGGAGCTCGGCTGCAGCAGCGTGACCTGACGCGGCGGCTCGAGGGGCCCGTTCTTCACGGCGAAGACCGTCGAGCGGCATCCGTACTCCACCAGGCCCTCGGCAAGATCGAAGGTATGCCGCTCTGCCCCTCCGATGATCGGCGAGTTGATGACAAAGAGAAGCCGAAGCGGCGGGCCAAGCGACATCAGGGATGGTCAGCGTCGGTCAAACCGCGGCATTGTGCTTGTCGGCCTCGACATAGTAGCTGTCGTAGGCGGGTCCCTTGTAGGACTCCAACCGTTTGAGTTCGAAGATGTCGGCCTTGTTCAGCACGACGCCGATCACGCGTTCGCGCACCTGCTCCGAGGTGAGCAAGGCATCGCGGACGACATCGCGCGAGGTCTTGGACCATTCGGTGACGAAGACGAAATTGTCGAACATCGTCGCCGCGGCCTTGACGTCGACGACGGGAACGATGGGCGGAAGGTCGATGATCACGAACTCGAACTGCTCCCGGAACGTGGCAAGCAGCTTGGACATCGTCTCGGAGGTCAGAAGCGAGACGCTGTTGGGCTTGCGCTCCTTGACCACCGTCGGGATGAAGTAGAGGCCGGTCGGCTGGTCCTTGAGGACGACGCTCGTGATCGAGCTCCGGTGCTCCAGGAGGTCGATCAGGCCCACCGCGGCGTCGGGCGACAGGGTGCGCGTCAGCGACGGGTTGTGCATGTCCCCGTCGATCAGCAAGGTGCGGTGGCCCATCTGCGCCGTCATCAGTGCGAGATTGGCCGCAAAGGTCGTCTTTCCTTCTTTCGGGATGGACGACACGATGCCCGTAATCGAGGCATTGTGGCCAATTTTTGCGATATCGATGGATACTTTTACACTGCGGATGGTCTCTGTAAAGCGTGAGAAGGGCGCCAGGAGCGCATGGCGGGCGACCGCCGAGTGCGCGCCGAGGATCGTGACGCCGGGGGTGGGGGGGGCGAAGCGCAGCGCACGGGCGGTCCGGCGGTTGACGGCGACACGCGGCAGCGTCCCCAGGCACTCGAGGCCGGCGTAGTTCATGACGTCCTCGGCGGTCTTGAAGCCGTTGCCCATCAGTTCGCGCACCACCGCGAGCACGACGCCGAAGGCGAGGCTCCCGACCACCGCGGCCGCCATCGTGACCATCCACTTCGGCGAGGAGGGCCGGCCCGGGACCGCGGCGGCGGTGATGATCCGTGCGCTGTCGGCCGGCGAGGTCTGTTCCTGGGTCGTCTGCTGGAGCTTGTCCAACATGTTGTCGTAGAGGTTGCGGTAGGTCTGGGCGGTACTCTCGAGGTCGCGCAGCTTGACCTGCGCCTTGTTGGCGCTGTCCGCCTTGTTGACCGCGTTCTGCAGGTCCTGCCTGACGGCCGCCTCCTTGGCGGCCGCGCTTTCGTAGGTGCTCTTCAGGCTCTCGGCGATCCGGCCAAGCTCGTCGCGCGCGACCTTGGTGATCTCGTTCATCTGGTTCTGCAGCTTGATCACGGCCCCGTGCTTGGGTCCGAAGCGCGACAGCAGATCGGCCGTGCGCGACGACAGGTCGAGGTACTGGGCGCGAAGCCGGTTGAGGACGTCGTCCTTGAGCGCTTCGGGCACCGTCGCGTTCACGGCGTCGTCCGACTTGAGGACCTCCTGGATCCGGTCGAGATTGGCCTTGGCCGCGCTCGTGTCGTCGTGGGCGGTCGCAAGCTGCGAGCTCGCGTCCGTCAATTGCTGGTCGGTAATCAGACCCCGGGCCGTGTCGACGATGCCGTTCTCGGCCTTGAAGCGCTGGACGGCGATCTCGGCCGTCGACGTCTCCTCCCGCAACGTGTTGAGACGGGTCTGCAGCCAGTCCGCCGCGCGGCGCGTCGCCTGGTAGCGGGCGTCGAGCTGGCTGACCAGATAGGCGTTGGCCACCCCGTTGGCGATCTGGGCGCTTCGAAGGGGGTCGGTGTTGGTGTAGCTCGCCTGAAGCACGTAGGTCGCGCCCACGCGCTGGACCTTGAGGGCCGAGGTGATGTTGTCGACCGCGATCTGCTCGAGGTCCCCGGCCGAGGGACCGCCCTCGCTCTTGGCCGAAAACATGTGCACCACGGCGCTGATCGCGCTGCTCAGCCAGCCCGGCGGCTGGCCCATGACGGTCGGGTCCTTGGTGAGATCGAGCGCGCGGACCGTCATGGCCGCGACGCTGTCCGATTTCAGCACCTCGACCTGGCTCTCGACGACCCCGGGATCCATCACGCGGTCCGGACCGCCGTCGTCGCGGGCCAGAAGCGAAGCTTTGGCCGGGACGACCAGGATCGAGAACTCGGCCGTGTACCGGCGCGTCGCCTGCATCGTGTAGGCGACGCCGAGCACCATGCCGATCGCGATGATTGCCGCGATCATCCGCCAGCGCCGGTAGAGGATGCGCAGGAGCGCGAGGACGTCGAGCTGGGACGTCGAGGTCGACGACCCGTCCCGGCCGGAGGATCCGCCACTCCGTTGGCTGTTCGAAGCAATCTGAAGCAACGCGTGGTCTCCAACGGAGAAAGGACGGCCGCTATGATCTCACCGGCCTGGCTGGATCGGGAGGATCAGTTCTTGAGCGGAGCAGGGGCGAGCGTGGGAACCACAGGATGGGCGATCGACGTGTTCTGGTCGAGGCTCAACGACACGGAGCCGCGCGGGCGGCCTTCGTCGGGAGGGGCCGCGGCGGCGGTCGCGGGAGAACTCCCCTCGTCCGCCGCCCCCAGATAGGCCTCGATGACGTCGCGATCGGTCGACTTCCGGACGACGTCGGCGATCTGCCTCGCTACCTCGCCATCGCGGGGGAGGCAGGCATTGACGGCGCCGGCCAGTCCCCGGCCGATCGCGGTCTTCTGAAGGGGATTGGCGGTTCGCATCACCACGGCGACGCCCTTCAGTCCGCGCCGGTTGAAGGTGGCGAAGTTGCGGATCGCGTAGGCCAGCTCCTTGCCGCCCGCCGGATAGCGCTCGAGGTAGCGCTGGGGATGGTCGATGAAGTTGTCCAGCGACGCCTGCGAGAGCGACAGCCGGCAGGCGGCAGTGACCGGAGCGGCTCCGAGCAGGGCCAGGGCGACGGTCACGCCGGCGCTGACGACGATCCCGCGCCGCCCTCGGCCGGCGCTCTCGATCATCGTTCCACGACGCACATGCCGTTCGGTCATTTAACACCCTGGATTGAGCGAAGCTATACGCAAACCGATGCCGCACTGCAACATTGCTGAATGTTCCGCCGGAACCGTTAGGTCACCCCGCCATCTTTGCTTGGGAAACACTCGACCGGAGTCGGGGGCGCGACACGCCCTGTCATGGCCATCGCATTGCGCCGAATCTACGACGATGCGGTCGCGGGGCGAGGGGCGAGGGAACGGTCCGGCCGCGCGCGGACGAGGCAGCCCGGCGCATGACCGCCGGCTTCGGCCCGGTGCTTCGCCCCTCCCGCGGGGCGGGACGCCGGATTGCGGCCGACGCGCCATCAATCCCGATGCGTGGTGCGGACTCTCACGCGGCTTGGCTCACGCGGCCCCGCTTCCGTGCAGGTTGCCGGGGTCGTCATCGCGAGGCGCGTCAGCGCCGTGGCGATCCAGGCATGGTCCGCAACCGGCCATAACTCGCTTCGCTCGCGGTGGCGGCGCGTGCGGGCGCCACCTTCCGCGATGCGGCCTGGTCTCAGACGAAGTTGAAGTTGCTGGTCGAAAGCGCCGAGACGTTCACGCCCTTGAGCGTGATGCTGTCGTGGGGCGACACCGTGATCAGCGCGTTCGCCCCGTTCTGCGTCAGGGTGAGGTGCGAGAAGTCGGCCACCAGCGACTTGTCGATCTGCAGGACGTCGTGCAGGCCGCCGGCGCCGTTGAAGCCGTTGATCGTGTCGTTGCCGAAGCCCTGGTGGAACACGAAGGTGTCGTTGTGGAAGCTCGTGAAGGTGTCGCTGCCACTCTGCGAGGTGAGGCTCACGCCGGCCGCGAACGCCTTGCCCGTGGCGCTTCCATCGGTTTCGATCTGCTGCACGGCCGTGGTGGCGCCGGCCGCACTCACCTTCGTCATGATGGACCGGTGGTTCCCGACATCGTAGTCCATGTAGAGGCGGGACCCGTCGGTGTTGATCATCTTCATCTCGTCGAGCGAGCCGTCGAGACCATAGCTTTCCGTGGTCTGCGTGCCGTTCTTGGCGATGACGATCTTCTGGGTCATGGCGCCGTTGCCGGCGAAGACGTCCGTCTCGGACGAGCCGTCCACGTGGCCGTAATAGGTGCTCGTCTTGTGGCCGGCGGCATCGTAGTTGGTGTAGTCCCTCGACCCGTCGGTGTGGACGACCTTGGAGAGCTGGATCGTGCCGTTGCCGGCGTAGCTGTCGGTCGCCTGGGTGCCGTCCTTGGCCGTGACGATCTTCTGGGTCATGGACCCGTTGACGGCGAAGACGTCCGTCTCGGACGAGCCGTCCGCGTGGCCGTAATAGGCGCTCGTCTTGCGGCCGGCTGCATCGTAGTTGACGTAGTCCTTCGACCCGTCGGTGTGGACGACCTTGGACAGCTGGATCGCGCCGCTGGCCGCATAGCTGTCGGTCGCCTGGGTGCCGTCCTTGGCCGTGACCACCCTCTGGGTCAGGGACCCGTTGACGGCGAAGATGTCCGTCTGGGACGAGCCGTCGAGATGGCCGTAATAGGTGCCCGTCTTGCGGCCGGCGGCATCGTAGTTGGTGTAGTCCTTCGATCCGTCGGTATGGACAACCTTGGTCAGCTGGATCATGCCGTTGCCGGCGTAGCTGTCCGTGCTCTGGGTGCCGTCCTTGGCGGTCACGACCCGCATGGTCATGGACCCGTCGAGGGCGAAGATGTCCGTCTCGGACGAGCCGTCCACATGGCCGAAGAACGTGTTCGTCTTGATGCCGGCGCCGTTGTAGCTCGTATAGTCCTTGCCGCCGTCGGTATGGACGACCTTGGTCTGCTGGATCACGCCGTTGCCGCCGTAGGTTTGCGCGGTCTGGGTGCCGTCCTTGGCCGTGACGATCCTCTGGGTCAGCGTTCCGTTGGCGGCGTAGGCGTCCGCCTCGGTCGAGCCGTCGCTGCGGCTGTGGAAGACGTCGGTTCTGACCCCGGCCGCATTGTAGTTGGTGTAGTCGCGCGAGCCGTCGGTGAAGACGGTCTTGCTCTGCTGGACGACGCCGTTGGCGTAGATGCTCGTGGCCTGGGTGCCGTCCTTGGCGGTGACGATCGATTGCGTCAGCGCGCCGCCCGCCGCGTAGCTGTCGGTCTCGGACGAACCGTCCGCATGGATGAAGAACGTGCCCGTCTTGACGCCGGCCGCGTCGTAGCTCGTGTACTCCTTCGAGCCGTCGGTGTGGACGACCTTGGACTGCAGCGTCACGCCGCTCGCGGTATAGGTCGTCGTGGTCTGCGTGCCGTCCTTGGCGGTCAGCATGGCCTGGGTCACCACGCCGCCCGCCCCGTAGCTGACGACCGCGGACGAGCCGTCCGCGTAGAGGGAGGTCGCGCTGGTCTTTGCGCCGCCGGCGTTGAAGAAGGTCGTCTTCGTCTTGAAGTCCTGGGCCGCCGTGCCGTAGTCGGCGACGATCGTCGAGCCGTCCGCAAAGCCCTCCTGCTGCCAGGTAATGACGCCCTGGCCGTCCTTGTGGGTGAGGATGCTGACATAGGCCTGGTTCTTGAGGCCGTACTGGGCGTTGTCGCTCGATCCGTCGGCGTGGATCGCCATGGACTGCTGCAGCGCCCCATCGCTCCCGTAGGTCGTGGTGGTCCTGGAGCCGTCCAGGCCCACCTGCTGCTGGAAGACCAGCGTGCCCGCGGCGTCGAATCGCTTCTCGAGCGTCTGGCGGCCGTCCGTGCTGACGTAGCGGAGGATGCTGCCCGTCGCCCCGCCCGTGCTGGCGTCGTAGTCGGCCGTGGTGGCGAGCAGCCGGAACCCGTCGACGCCCGCCGCGGCGGCCAGCGTCGCGGCGTTGCCCGACGCCGCGCCCGTGGCGACGCTCAGGCCCGCGTAGCTCGCCACCATGGTCGTGGTGGAGGCGCCCCGGTAGATGCCTTCCTTCCAGTAGAC
>CAXUMV010000066.1:5384-12040 GCA_964252065.1 uncultured Lichenihabitans sp. | reverse complement strand
TGGTCATGTCCTACCAGTTCGGGACCAACTGGTCGCAATACGCCGACAAGGCGGGCCCGGTGATCGGTCCCGTGATGGCCTACGAGGTGCTGACCGCCTTCTTCCTCGAGGCGGGCTTCCTCGGGGTCATGCTGTTCGGCATGGAGCGGGTCGGGCGGAAGCTGCACTTCTTCGCCACCTGCATGGTGGCGGGCGGCACCTTCCTCTCCGCGTTCTGGATCCTCTCGGTGAACAGCTGGATGCAGACGCCCGCCGGCTTCGGGGTGGGGCCGGACGGCCGCATGTTCCCCACGGACTATTGGCAGGTGATCTTCAATCCGTCCGTCTTCGTGCGGGTGCCCCACATGGTGCTGGCCTCCTACCTGGTGGTCGCCTTCATCGTCAGCGGGGTCGCGGCGTGGCATCTGCTGGCCGGCCGCGCGACCCCGGCGGTGCGAAAGATGTTCTCGATGGCCATGTGGATGGCCGCGATCGTGGCGCCGCTGCAGATCGGCATGGGCGACCTGCATGGGCTGAACACGCTCGAGCACCAGCCCATGAAGGTCGCCGCCATGGAAGGCAACTGGGAGCGGTCCGGGGCGGACGGCGCCCCCCTGATCCTGTTCGGGCTGCCGAACATGGACAAGGAGCGGACCGACTACAAGATCGAGATCCCGCACGCCTCCTCGCTGATCCTCACCCATAGCTGGAACGGGCAGGTCCCCGGCCTCAAGGAGGTCCCGCCGGCCGACCGGCCCTACGCGCCGGTCGTGTTTTGGACCTTCCGCGTGATGGTCGGGCTCGGCTTCCTGATGTTCGGGCTTGGCCTCTACAGCCTGCTGGCCCGCTGGCGCGGCACGCTCTACACCAGCCCCTGGCTGCACCGCGCGGCGCTGGCCATGGCGCCCGCCCCGCTGGTCGCCATGCTGTGCGGCTGGATGACGACCGAGATCGGCCGCCAGCCCTACACGGTCTACGGCGTGCTGCGGACCGCCGACAGCATCTCGCCCATCGCGCTGCCCGGCATCGCGACCTCCTTCGCCATCTTCGCCGTGGTCTATTTCATCGTGTTCGGCGCCGGCATCGTGATCATCCTCCGGCTGATGGCCAAGCCTCCCCATGCCGGCGAGACGGGCGTGCGGACCGACCTGCCCACCCGCACGGCCGGCATCCATCCGGGCCTGCCCGGCGCCGTCCCGCCCGGGACCGGCGAAGCCCCCATGGCTCCGGCGGAGTGACCGGCATGAGCGCCGAGACCATCGCCACCATCTGGGCCGGCCTGATCGCCTTTGCGGTCTTGGCCTATGTCGTGCTCGACGGCTTCGACCTCGGGGTCGGCATCCTGTTCGCCGCCGAGCGCGGGTCCGAGGACCGGGACACGATGGTCAACACCATCGCGCCCATGTGGGACGGCAACGAGACCTGGCTCGTGCTCGGGGGGGCGGGCCTGTTCGCGGTCTTCCCGCTCGCCTATGCGGTGATCATGCCGGCGCTCTACCCCACCATCCTGGCCATGCTGTTCGGCCTGATCTTCCGCGGGGTCGCGTTCGAGCTCCGCTTCCGGTCCGAGACCGCGCGCGGGCGACGGCTGTGGGACTTCGCCTTCTTCGGTGGGTCGACGGTCGCCGCCTTCTGCCAGGGCCTGACGCTCGGCGGGCTGCTGCAGGGGATCCGCGTCGTGAACCGGCAATATGCCGGGGGCTGGTTCGACTGGCTCACCCCCTTCACGCTGCTGTGCGGGGTCGCGGTCGTGGTGGGCTACGCCTGGCTCGGCGCCTGCTGGCTCATTTGGCGGACCGACACCTCCCTGCAGGGGCGGGCCCGCCGGCAGGCCGTGGTGCTGGCCTGGGCGACCCTGGCGCTGATCGTCGCCGTCAGCCTCTGGACGCCGTTCCTCAACGGGACCTTCCTCGAGCGCTGGTTCGGTTGGCCCGGCATCCTGCTCACCAGCCCGGTCCCGGTCCTGATCGGGTTGATCGCGCTCGGCTTCCGCATCGGCATCAGGCGCGAGCACCACCTGACGCCGTTCCTCTGCGCGCTGGCGGTCTTCGTGATGTGCTTCGCCGGGCTCGGCATCAGCCTTTTCCCGCTGATCGTGCCGCCCGACATCACGATCTGGCAGGCGGCCGCCCCCCGCGCGAGCCAGCTCTTCATTCTCGTGGGGGCGTCGGTCCTCATCCCCCTGATCCTGGTCTATTCGGGATTCAGCTATTGGGTGTTTCGTGGAAAGGTCCAGGCCGGTGCGCATTACCACTGATCGAAGCCCGACCCTTGTCGCGCTGCGACGGCTCGGCTGGTTCGTCGGCCTCTGGCTCGGCGGCGTCGTCGCGGTCGGGATCGTGGCGGGCGCGCTGCGCTGGGTCCTCCACGCGCATTGAGAACTATACCGCGTGCCGCGATAGCCCATCGTCCCTCAGTAGCCGCGCCTGCGGCAGGTTATCACGTGCCTCTTGGAAAGCCCTGTCCGAGGGCGATAAAGTATTCAGGGCCACTCTATAAGACGTTTTGACGACGTCTTGTTGAGTCAGCGCTCCTGCATTGCGGTTTCTGCGAGAAGGTCGTCGACCGACGACTGTCAAGAGACCCCGAGGAGATGAAAATGGCTCACGATATCGTCGATACCGCCGTTGCGGCAGGCAGCTTCAAGACCCTCGTCGCGGCCGTGCAGGCGGCGGGTCTCGTCGAGACCTTGAAGGGGGCGGGACCCTTCACGGTGTTCGCACCCTCCGACGCGGCCTTCGAGGCGCTGCCGGCCGGAACCGTCGAGACGCTGGTGAAGCCCGAGAACAAGGAGAAGCTGACCAAGATCCTGACGCTTCACGTCCTGCCAGGCAAGGTCATGGCGGCCGACGTCACCGGCAAGACCATGAGCCCGAAGTCGGTCAGCGGCGAGGCGCTCAAGGTCGATGGCACCAGCGGCGTCACCGTCAGCGGGGCCAAGGTCGTCACCGCCGACATCGAATGCACCAACGGGGTCATCCACGTGATCGACAAGGTGATCATGCCCGCCAGCTGACACGCCCGTCTCGCCACCCCGGGGCAAGTCCCGGGGTGGCGTCTCGGCCCTGCCGGCGCAGCCGGTAGCCTCTCGTCGCCGACGGTATCGGCACGAAAGATAGCTTCCGGGCGTTGACCAGCCATGTTCGACCATCCGATCCGTCCCGACCCCGTCCGTCCCGGCCAGGAAAGCGTCTGGAGCTTCCCGCGCCCCGCCATCGCCCAGCCGACCGCGGCGCATCTCGTGGTCGTCCTCGGCGGGATCACGATCGCCGAGACGCGGCGCGGCGTCCGGACGCTCGAGACCAGCCATCCGCCGAGCTACTATATCCCGCGCGAGGACATCCTCCCCGAGGCGCTGATCGCGGTTCCCGGCGGCAGTCTCTGCGAGTGGAAGGGCGCGGCGCGCTACTTCGACGTCGAGGCCGGCGGCCTCCGGCGGGCGCGGGCCGCCTGGTCCTACCCCGATCCGACCGGTCCCTTCGCGGCGATCCGCGGCCACGTCGCGTTCTACGCCGCCGCCATGGACGCCTGCATGGTCGACGGCGAACGCGTGGTCCCGCAGCCCGGCGGCTTCTATGGCGGGTGGATCACCTCGCGCGTCGCCGGGCCCTTCAAGGGCGTGCCGGGCAGCGGGGGCTGGTGATGCGGGCGGCGGTGATCGGCGCCGGCGGGGGTATCGGCGGGGCCCTCGTGAGCCGGATCGCCGCGGACAAGCGCTTCGAGGCCGTCTATGCGCTGTCCCGCCGGCCCGGGAGCGCGCGGGAGGGCGCCGTCGTCCCCATGCCGATCGATGTCGGCGAGGAGGCTGGCATCGCGGCCGCCGCGCAGGCGATCGGCGGCCCGCTCGACCTCCTGGTCATCGCGACCGGCATGCTGCACGAGGGCGGCCGGGGGCCGGAGCGGGCGCTGCGCGAGCTCGACGCGGCCTGGCTCGCGCGCAGCTTTGCGGTCAACACCATCGGCCCCGCGCTCGTGCTGCGCTTCTTCGTGCCGCTGCTGCCGCGCGCCGGCCGCTCCGTGGTGGCCGCGTTGTCGGCCAGGGTCGGCAGCATCTCCGACAACAGGACCGGCGGCTGGTACGGCTACCGCGCCTCGAAGGCGGCGCTCAACATGGTCGTGCGCTGCACCGCGATCGAGATCGGCCGGACCCGCCCCGAGGCGGTCTGCGTGGCGCTTCACCCCGGCACCGTCGCTACGCCGCTGAGCCGGCCGTTCCAGGCCGGCGTGCCGCCCGAAAAACTGTTCGAGCCCGCTTTCGCGGCCGATCGGCTGCTCGCGGTGCTGGAGGGCCTGACCCCCGCCCAGAGCGGCCGCTGCTTTGCCTGGGACGGCGCCGAGATCGCGCCCTAGGCGCCGGACGGCCGCGCGTGCGGCCGTGGACGAGCGGGCTACCTCTTCTGAGAGCCTGTCATCGACAACTGATCACGTCATGGTGAGGTGGCTTCCAGGCTAGAAGTCAGCCCTGTGAAGAACAACGGGAAATCGCATCGGGTCCTGGTGGCTGGAGCGGGCGGAGGGGGCAGGTCGCCCGCTCTCGCAGTCCTCGCTCCCGACCCGGCACGTGTCCTTTCCCGCCAGCTTCGACGTGCCGCTCGCCAGAGGTGATCATGTCCGACGTCGAGGTCGCCGAGCTCGGCCTGGGTCCGGCCCAGCCGCGTTCTGCGACCCACCCCCGCCTCTTCGCCCCGCCCGCCTTTTCACGGCGCCGGGCCTGGGTGGGGGCCGGGATGGCGGCGGCCGATGCGGTGTCGGCGGCAGTCAGCCTGTTCCTCGTGCTCGAGACGAGCCGCCTCCTCGACATCCCGGTCGGCGCGGTGACCGCCGGCCGTCTCGTCGCCCCGGCGGTCCTGCTCGTCTTCCTGAGCAAGCTGCTGGGCGTCTACGACCACAGCCGGACCAAGCCGGCCGATCTCTTCAAGGCGAGGGTCCAGGCGGGCCTCGTGTTTGCGACCTTCGCGGTCGTGCCGATCTGGCAGGACTCCGGGTTGGCGCTGCAGCTCGTCGTGTGGTGCGCGGCCCTCTGCACGGTCGTGATCGTCGGCACGACCGTGAGCGCGCTGGCCCAGGCGCTTCTCGTGCGCCTCAATCTCTGGCAGCCCCGCACCGTGATCGTGGGCGACCCGATCGACACCCAGAAGCTCGCCCTGTTGATCGAGACGGCGGCCGGGCCCGCGACCAAGCTGCGGATCGTCGCCCGTGCCGCCTACGACGACCCGCGCCTGTCCCATCCCGCAAGCCTTGCGAGCGAAGCCCCGGAGCTCGCGGTGCTGATGTCCTGCGGCGACTGGCAGGAGGACGTCCGGCGCGCGGCGGCACTCGACTTCCCCTCCGTCATCGTGGCGCGCGATGCCGCGGATGCGCAGACGCTCTGGCTGCAGACCCATCTGGTGGGGCAGGTGGTCGGCATCGAGGTCCGCCACAGGGTGGCGGCGCGAAGCCGCACCATGAAGCGCGCCATGGACCTCCTCATCGGCATCGCCATCCTGCTCTGCACGCTTCCCCTGATCGGCGTGCTCGCGGCAGCCGTCTGGGCGGTCGACCGGAACAATCCCTTCTACGCGCAGACCCGGATCGGGCTGCACGGCCGCGGCTTCCGGGTGTGGAAGGTCCGCACGATGTTCGTCGACGCCGAGCGCCGGCTCGACCAGCACCTTGCGGCCAACGCGGCCGCCCGCACCGAATGGGCCCGGCATTTCAAGCTGGCCCGCGATCCGCGCATTCTGCCGGGGGTGGGCCATCTCATCCGGCGGTCCAGCCTCGACGAGCTGCCCCAGCTGTGGAACGTCGTGCGCGGCGACATGAGCCTCGTCGGGCCGCGCCCGTTCCCGGCCTATCACCTGGCCGGGTTCAGCGACACCTTCCAGGCGTTGCGCGCCACCGTCATGCCGGGCCTGACCGGGCTGTGGCAGATCACGGCCCGCAGCAACGGCGACCTCGAGGTGCAGGAGAACGCGGACCGCTTCTACGTGCGCCACTGCTCGATCTGGTTCGATCTCTACATCCTCCTGAGCACGATCCCGGCCGTGGTGCTGGGCCGGGGCGCGCGGTGACCCGGGCGCAGGCGGGCGCGGAGCCGGGGAGGGGCGGGGACACCGACATCGCGTTCCTGTGCCTTGCGCGCAACTGCGCCGGCACCCTGCCGGCCTTCCGCGGCATGCTGGCCGCCCTGCGGGCGAGCGGCCTGCGCTGCGCGGCCTTCGTGGGCGAGAACGGCTCGCATGACGGCACGGCGGCGCTGCTCGAGGCGGCAGCGGGGCGGGGCGAGCTCACCCTGGTGCCGACCCCGTTCATGGGCGCCATCGCGGGCCGGCTGGAGCGCATGGCGGCGGGCCGGCAGCATCTCAAGGACGTGCTCGCCGGCTCGGGCCTCGAGCCCCGGCTCGTCTGCGTGACCGACCTCGACAACGTGCTGAGCCGGCCCCCCACCCCGGCCGACTTTCGACGGGCCGCGGCCAAGCTCGACCGCTACGAGGCCTTTGCGGTCGCGGCCACCTCCCGGCCCTGGTACTACGACCTCCTGGCCTATGACGACGGGACGGACAGCTTCGACTACCTGCTCGACGAGATCGCCGCGCAGAAGGCCAATCCCCTGCAGTATTTCAGCTTTTTCCAGGAGCGCATCTTCCCCCATCGCCGCCGGCTGAGCGTGGACCGGGACATCCTGTGCATCTCGGCCT
>CAXUMV010000066.1:0-5374 GCA_964252065.1 uncultured Lichenihabitans sp. | reverse complement strand
TTCAACGGGCTCTGCCTCTATCGGGGGGAGGCGTTCGAGCTCGGCTCGTATCGCGATGCCGAGTATCGGCGCTGCGAACATCTCACCTTCAACCGCCGGATCGCCGGGGCGCTGGGCGCGCGCATGGTGATCGACAAGGACCTCGTCCTGGCGACGCCCGACGACCACACGGTCGAGCCCTTCCTTCCCTTCGTCTGGAACCGGCTCGTCCGTACCGTACGCCGCCGCCTCTAGGGCCGATCCGTCTCAGGGCCGCGGTGGCCGGCTGATCGGCGCGCCGGTCAGCGCGCGTCAGCGGGCAGGCCGACCTCGTCCCGCGCCCGGCTCCCGCCCGGCCCCATGAGGCGCTGTCCGGTCCAGGCGGCCATCAGGGCCGCCCGCACCGCGAACGACAGCGCGAGCGCCACAGTCGCCCCGTAGATGCCCAGGGTGACGATCAGCAGCGGACCCCCGACGGCCAGCAGCGCCGTCGTGATCACGTCTGCCACGAGGCCGTCGCGTCCCGCGTTGATGCCGTGCAGGAACGTGCAGGTGGTTGCGGCCGCATAGTAGAACAGGGCGCCCACCGCGATCACCCGGACGGGGGCGATCAGGATCGTCGGATCGACCTTCGCGCCGTAGAGCGCGTGCAGGACCTGGCCCGGGACGATCAGGAGCAGGGCCACAAAGCCGCTGATCAGGACATAACCCGCGGCGATGGCCGGCCAGGCCGCCGCCCAGGCGGCGCGGTAACCCCTATGCATCGCCCGCGAGGCCGCCTGCGGGACCTGGTTGCACACCCCGCTCATGATCGGGTTGACCACGTTGAAGAGGGTCAGAACGATCTGGAACGCGCCCGCGCCCGCGGCCCCCACGAGGCCCAGCACCAGCCACAGCATGCCCTGCGTCCGAACGATGGAGAGGAGATTGCTGCTCAGCGCAAAGCGGCCCATCGACCAGAAGTCGACGAGGCAGGGCCAGAGCGGCATCGGCCGGATCCCGCGCGGCAGGACCATGGGAAGCTGGACGGCCGCCGAGGCGAGCGAGGTGCCGGCCATGATCCAGAGCGCCGTCCCGGCCGTGACCTCGCCGTAGCGGACGACCGCCAGCAGCACCGCGACCTGGCCGAGATAGCTCAGCGCGTCGCCCGGCACGGCCGCGGCGTAGCGGAAAGCCGTCAGCAGGCCCCGGCGGGCCGACTCCTGGATCTGGCTGGCCAGCAGCATCGCAAACGTGGGGAGCCATCCCGCGCCGTCGTCCATGACCTGCAGCAGGAGGCCGGCGACGGCCGCCAGCACCGCGCTGATCATCAGGTTCAGGATCAGGGTCGAGGCGACCAGGCGGTCCCGCCCGGCCTTGTCGGCCGCGGCGCCGCGCACCGACAGCGGGTAGTAGACGAGGGCGCCGAAGGCGGTCTGCATCAGCCCGAGCGTGCCCAGCACCAGGGCGAAGCGGCCGTACTGCTCGAGCGGGACGGCGCGCGCCAGGACGACGTTGAAGATGAAGTTGCCGCCGCTGATCACGGCCTGGTCGGCCAGCGGCATCCCGAACAGCACGGCATCGCGGCCGCGCCGCCAGAGCGGCCGGCCGCCGGCGGTCTGTGTCAAGGCTGCCCCGCCGCTCTTGGAAGCGCGGCGGCCCGGTCCCGGCACAGGGCGTCGTAGGTCAGCGACAGGCCGATGCCGGCGCCGAACACGACCCAGAACGGGATCCCCACCATCGGGCCTTCGATGGCGACGTCGAACGAGCTGTCGATCATGATCCCCGTGGCGTAGCAGGTGATGAAGAGCAGGAGTTTCGCCCACGGCACGTCGCCGCGCAAGCGAGCCAGCAGCATGCCGCGGGCCATCATGGCCAGCCAGGAGAGATTGAGCAGGCACCACAGCACGAAGCCCGGAACCCCCGTCCGGGCCAGCATCGTCATGTGGACGCTGTGCGGGCTTCGCAACAGCGAGCCGGCCTTGTCGTTGCCCGCAAAGCCGTCCTGCTTGGCGAGGTTCACGCCGAAGCCCTTGCCCATCCAGAACGCGTCCCCGTGCACCGTGTAGCCCACGACCTTGCTCCACCATCGCAGGCGCCACGTCTTGGTGTCGTCGAGGGTGTTGTCGCTCGAATTCGTCTTGATGAAGATGCTGGCCATGTTGTCGACCAGCTGGGTGACCTTGACGTGACGATGGGCGGAGGCGAGCACCTCCACGTCGCCGACATAGAGCACGAAGACGATCGGCAGGGCCGCGAGCGTCATCACGGCGGGCACCTTGAGGCGTCCGGAGAGGGCCGCCGCCAGGAGGAACGGCACCACGATGGCCAGCATGCCGCCCCGGCTCTGCGCCGACACGGCGGCGAAGGCCAGGATCATCATGATGATCCATGGGAGCGTGCTGCGCTTGAGGCCCAGGACGGCGAACACCGCCGCCGCCCCGATGTGGATCGCCGCCTCCCCGCCGCGGAGCGCCACCAGCGGGGTATCGGACAGCGGCCAGTGCGGGATGACGCTCTCGAAGTGCTTGGACAGGGTGTAGATGATGAAGATGCTCGCCCCGTAGAGCGAGAAGAACCGCCCGGCCCATTGCACGGCGCTGTCGATCCGGGCGGGTTTGGCGAGGATCAGGTTGGCGATCACGAACGCGAAAAGGCCGTAGGTGACGACCACGCTGTCGCGTAGCGCATCGACCGGGCCGTCAGCCAGGAAGGGCACCGTCCGGACCACCGTCCAGCCGATCATCAGCACGAGCAGGACGCTGGGCAGGCAGGCGAAGACCGCGAGGGACACGTACGGGGTCACGAAGGTCGCCAGCCCCGCGAGCAGCAGGATCTCGCCCGGAAACAGGGGGGGAATGCCCGCATAGGCAAAGCCCTTGCCGGTCAACCCATAGGCCGCGACCGCGAGCAGCAGGCCCGCGAAGTAACGGTCGTGGAGGGCGATGGCGGACCAGCGCCCGGGCGCCTTCGGCTTCGCCGCGAGGGGGCGCGCGATCGTCGGCGCCCAGGATCGCGCGAGAAGGCCGGCGTCGGGGGTCATGCAGGGGTCCCATGGCGCGCGCACGGCGCGCTCACGCTTTGATGTATTTGCTGGCGAAGGCCCGGTGGAAGTAGAGCTCGTCCCGGACCCCGAGCTTCCTGTGCTGCTTCAGGTTGACGTCCGTGAGGACCGCCATGGCCCGCTGGCCGAGCCCGGGAACGATCCGCCTGAACGCGGCCGCGACGCAGGCGCGGGAGGTCGCGTGCCAGCGCACCGCGAACAGCACGAGATCCGCGGCCCGGGCGATCAGCAGCGCCTCGGGGTCCGCCAGCACGGCCGGCGCTTCCACGATCACCACGTCGAACCTGTTGTCGACCTCCTCGCCCCGGGGCTCGAGCTGGTCGCGGCTGGCCAGGACGCCCCTGGTCTGATGGTAGGACGCCGACGAGGAGGCCGCGATGCGCTCCCGGGGCGCCTCGTAGATGCACTGGAGCGGCGCCCGCTCCTTGCCGGCCGCGAGCCCGGTGGCGGCAAACGCGCCCGTCCGCTCGACAATCAGGACGCGGCGGCCGAGTTCGGCCAGCGCCGACGCCAAGCCGTGCACCAGCCGGGTCTTGCCTTCCCCCGGCAGCGCGGAGGTCACCACCACGACGACGCACCCGGCCTTGGCATCGGCGAGCTCGGTCTTGATCGCCAGGGACTTGAGGGCCTGGTCGCGCACATGGGCGTCCCCGCGCCGGAGGCGGCCAAGCTGCGCCGGCACCATCCCGGCGCAGGCGATGCCGAGGTCCCCGGACACCGCCTCCGCGGTCAGGAAGCCCCGGTCGCGCTTCTCGGACAGCATGACGAAGACGAGGCCCGCCAGCGCGCCGGCCATGGCCCCGAGCAGGGCCACCAGCGGCATCTTGGGGGCCGTGGGGATCGAGATGGGTTCCGCGCGGCTGACCAGGGCGGCGGCCATCGGCTTGAGGTCGGCCATGGCCTGGGCCTCGCGGTGCTCGTCGCGCAGGCGGTTGAGGTTGGTCTGGGCGGTCGTGAGGTCGGCCTCGAGCTCGCCGAGCGTCCGGTCGAGCAGCTGGCTGCCCATCATGGCGGTCTTGAGGGCCGCAAGCTGCGCCGTGAGGCTGTCTTCGGCCGACCGGGCGCTGTCGAGCGCCACGCGCGTGTTCTCGGCGGCCGAGGCGACGGTGTCGGTCAGCTGCTGTTTGGCCCGCTCGAGGGTTCCGCGCGCCCGGCCGTAAAGCGGGTGCTCGTCGCCAAGCGAGGCGGCCACGCGCGACAGCTCGGCGTTGGCCGCGACCTCGGCATCGATCAGGCGCTGGGCCTCGGCCGAGTCGCTGAGGTCGGTCGCCGACGGCGTCCGATCCTGGCCGAGGGCCGCCGTGAGCCGCTGCAGCTTGGACTCGAGCTGCAGACGGCTGAGATGAGCGGCCGAGATCTGGGTCGCGAGGTCCCGCATCTCCTGCTCGCGCAGCAGCGACGTCCCCCCGCCGGCCGCGATCACGTCCAGCCGCTTGCGGTAGGCGATCGCCTTCTCCTGCGCCGCGTCGCGGTCCTCGACCGCACGGTCGACCTGCGCCGCGAGCCAGGCGCTGCGGGCGCGCGCCGCCTCGGCGCTGGCCTCGGCGCGCCGCGCCAGATAGGCCTGCGCGTAGGCGTTGGCGAGCTCCGCGGCGCGCGCCGGATCGGCGGCCGCATAGCCGATGCGGATCAGGTAGGTCTTGCCGTCGGTGCCGACCGTCAGCGCCTTGCCCAAGGCGAGGAGCCTGCGGTCGAGATCGGTGGCGGAACTCTCGGACGGGACCGCCCAGGCGGGGAAGGACGCGTTCCACAAGGCCGCGAGCTGCTGGCTGACCGAGGCGGGCGCCGAGCCGCCGACGGCCTCGAGCACCCGCCGGGCGATGCCGTCCGACTGGATGATCGCGACCTCGTTCTCGACCATGGCCAGGGCGTCGGTGGTCACCCCCGCGGCGCCTGTGGGCGCCGCCGCCCGGCCGGCCCCGCCTTCGAAGGTGAGCTGGATCAGCGCCTCGCTCGTGTAGGTCTTGCCCACGAGGGCCGCGCAGCCGAGGGCCAGGAGCGCGGCGCCGACCGTCGCGGTTAAGAGCGCCATGCGCCGGCGCCACAGGGCACCGAGCAACGCCGCGGTCGCAAGATCATAGTGGGGACGAAGGTCGGGCGAGGGTCCGGCGAGGCGCGAGTAGTCCTGCGGAGGCGCTGCGTTCAATACCGGACTCCCGAGCCTGGCGGGGCAGGCAACTGGCCCGCGCCCGTCCATCAATCAGACCAGCGCGCTGGGCCGCTTTGAAGGGAGGCATCGAAGCTACCTCTTCTGGCGCGGGCTCGGCCGCCTGGGCGTAAGCCGTTTGCGGGGTGGAGCTTCGGGCCCGGCTATTCCGCCTCGCGGACCATCTCGGAGCCGTGGTCCTGCCC
>CAXUMV010000065.1:0-12158 GCA_964252065.1 uncultured Lichenihabitans sp. | reverse complement strand
GCCGGCCCCGTTCGCGCCCATCACCGCGACGACCTCGCCGGGACGGCAGACGAGGCTCACCTCGGACAGCGCCTTGGTCGCCCCATAGCTCTTGGAGAGATGGTCGACGCTGAGTGCGTTAGGGTCTGGGCGGCCGGTCACGATCAATATCCACGGGCGTTCGGTCAAACAGGCATTAATCTATAAAACTTGTCAACTATGGATTCGGCCGTTTCCGTGCCGCAGGCCGACGCAGGTCGGGCGATCAGAGGCGGTGGCGTGCGCCCGGATGCAAGGCGGGGAGCCGGGCGCCCCCGCCGAACTTCTCCCGCAGGGTTCCGGGCCGGTAGGCGCTTTTGAGCGCCCCGCGGCGCTGCAGTTCCGGCACGACGAGATCCACGAAGTCGACATAGCTTTCGGGCGCGACGACGCTGGTCAGATTGAAGCCGTCGATGTCCGCCTCCTCGACCCAGGACTGCATCTCGTCGGCGATCTCCGTGGGGCTCCCCATCAGGAGGGGCGCGCCGCCGCCGATCGTGCTCGCAAGCCCCAGTTCGGCGACGGTCCGCCGATCCGGGGCGCGGTCGCTCCGGTCGTGCGCCTCGGTCGAGACCCTGCGGCCCTGCTCGACCGGGCTGTCGGGCGGCACCGTCGAGAAATCCCGGCCCTGCCAGCCCGATTGCAGCACGAGGCCGCCTTCGATGCTGGCAAAGCGGCGATAGTCGTCGAGCTTGTCCTGCGCCTCGGTCCGGGTGCGGCCGGGGACCGACACCGCGCTCAGGAAGACCGTGATGCCGGCGGGATCGCGACCGGCCTCCGCGGCCTTGCGCCGGATCTCTGCGACCATCGCGCGGATCTCCGGCTTGGCGTTGCCGGCGATGAAGACGCATTCGGCATGTCGGGCCGCGAAGGAGCGCCCGCGCGGCGACGAGCCGGCCTGGAAGAGAACGGGCGTGCGCTGGGGCGACGGCTCGCTGAGATGGGGACCCTCGAGCTGGTAGTGGGTGCCCTGGTGGTGGATGCTCCGGACGCGCGCGGGGTCGACGAAGACGCCGCTGTCCTTGTCGCGCAGCACCGCATCGTCGGCCCAGCTTCCCTCCCAGAGCTTGTAGACGACGTCCATGAACTCGTCGGCGATCTCATAACGCAGGTCGTGACGGTTCTGCCCGGCGCGACCGGCGGCGCGCGCGGCGCTGTCGAGGTAGCCCGTCACGACGTTCCAGCCGACGCGCCCGCCGGTCAGGTGGTCGAGCGTCGACATGCGCCGGGCAAATGCATAGGGCTGGTCGTAGGACAGGATGCTGGTCACCCCGAAGCCGAGATGGTCCGTCACATAGGCGAGGGTCGGCACGAGCAGCACCGGATCGTTGACCGGGATCTGGACGGCGCCGCGCAGGGCCGCATCGGCGTTGCCCCCGTAGACATCGTAGGCGCCCAGCACGTCGGCGAGGAACAGCGCGTCGAAGCAGCCCCGCTCGAGCGTCCGGGCGAGATCGACCCAGTAGCTCATCTGCGTGTAGCGGTGGGTCTGGTCCCGCGGGTGCCGCCAGCCGCCCGGCGACTGATGGACCACGCAGTTCATGAAGAACGCATTCAGCCGGATTTCTCGGGGCATCATCACTGCTCGCGGGGGGTCGACGACGTCCGCTGTCGTCCTCGGACAGCCGCCTTCCTAGGCGAAGCCGGCCTAGTTAGGCTAGCTACATAGTAGACTATTGGACGTGGGTTTCGAGGCTTCTTCTCCGCTCCTGAACTGAGCCGAACCTCTCCCGGGGTCCGTCATCGGGAGGCGCGTCAGCGCCGTGGCGATCCAGGCGGCGGTGCAGAAGCCCGACCATGGATCGCCTCGCTGCGCTCGACGACGACAGGGAACTCCGGGCACCAATTGGTTTCGACGCAGCCTGGTTTCCGGGCCGCTGCAGCCCCGCTGGCGACCCCCTTCGTGCCGACGCTGCCGGTCCGAGCAGAACTCTACAAAACTTGTAGACAAAGCGGATGTGACCTCGTATCGCTGAGTTTCAGTTCGTCGAGGCGCGACGGAAACAGGGTTGCCCGATGGGCGCCACGCCGCAGTGGAGAAGACCGCGATGGCATGTCGGTTCTCTTGATCAGCGCCGCCTAGCGCGGTTCCGAACGCGGCCGGGCATGTCTCTTACGAAGCCCTTGTGGCCGATCCTTTGCAAAAATCCGGGCCAGCGCGAGCCGATCGTTCAGGTGGCGTTGTCGTGCCCGCTCATTTCAGGCTACCGACATGACAAAGCTCTCCGATCTCACCGTTTCCCGACGCGCGGCCCTGGCGGGGGCCGGCACGCTGGGAAGTGCCCTGCTCCTCGGATCGGGCAAGGCGAGCCGGGCGGCCGGCGTGAAGACGCTGCGCATCGCCTCCGGCGAGGGGGACGGCGTCAAAGGCACGCTCGACCCCGCGTTCGGCAAGAACGACCCCGACTCCGCGCGCCTTGGCCTCGTCTACGAGAAGCTCGTCCGGCTGGACGAGAACTTCGCGCCGCAGCCGCAGCTTGCGACGGACTGGTCCTCGAACGCGGACGCCAGTGTCTGGACGTTCAAGCTGCGCCCCGGCGTGGTGTTCCACGACGGCAGCCCGTTCACGGCAAAGGACGTGCTGTTCAGCTATCGCCGCCTGGTCGATCCGAAACTGGGCTCGCCCGGCGCCGCGACCTTCAAGGCGGTCGATCCGGAGGGCATCAAGGCGCTCGACGACCACACGGTCGAGTTCCACCTCCCCGCCCCCGTGGTCGAGTTCCCGCTGCTGCTCACCAACCGCTTCGGCTTCATCGTCCGCGAGGGGCAGACCGCCGATCAGCTGCGCACCGCCGGCATCGGCACCGGTGCCTTCAAGGTCGAGCACTACGTGCCGGGCGAGGAGCCGAGCACCTACGTCAAGCACGCGCGATACTGGCAGCCGGGCAAGCCCGGGGTCGACCGTGTCGAACTGCGCTCCGTTCCCGAGGAGTCGGCCCGCATCGCCGCCCTGCTGTCCGGCCAGATCGACATCTTCTGGGATCTGCCGCTGCGCGCGCTGAAGCGCCTGGAAAGCGAGAAGGCCGTCAAGGTGGTGAGCGCCCGCACGCCCTTCTGGTACGGCTTCGCCTTCTGGGCGGACACCCCGCCCTACGACGACCCGCGCGTGCGCCTCGCCCTCAAGCTCGTGGCCGACCGCGAACAGCTTCTGAAGGCCGTGCTGGCCGGTCACGGCACCATCGCCGGCGACAACCCGGTCGCGCCCTGGCTCGCCTATGCGATCCCGGATGCGCCGCAGGGCCAGGACATCGCCAAGGCCAAGGCGCTGCTGGCGGAGGCCGGACATCCCGACGGTCTCGACATCGACCTGCATACCTCGGAGGCGACATCGGGGCTCGTGGAACTCGCGACCGCCTACAAGGCGCAGGCCGCCAAGGCCGGCATCCGGGTCAATCTGATCAAGGATCCGGCCGACGACTACTGGGCCAACATCTGGCTCAAGAAGCCGGCGGTCGCCACATGCTGGGCGGGCCGCGGCGCGGACGAAGCCCTGGCGCTACCGTTCCTCTCCAATGCCGAATGGAACGAGACGCACTGGCGCAACGCCGAATTCGACGCGGCCATCGCCGAGGCCCGCAAAACGACCGACCCGGCGGCCCGCGCCGCCCTCTACGGCAAGGCGCAGAGGCTGGTGCACGACGATGGTGGCGCCGTCATCGCGCTGTTCGCGGACGCCGTGGGCGCGACCCGGTCCACCATCTCGGGGTGGACGCTGCACCCCCAAAAAATCTCGCAGAGCTTCGTCGACGTGACGTTGGACGACGCGAGCTGAGCCATGCCGTTCCACCGCCCCGGCCCGCTCGGGCGGCTGGTCCTGAGGCGGGCGGCCCTGTCGATCGTCTCGCTGTGGGCCTTGGCGACGATCGTGTTCTGGGCGGTGGCCCTGCTGCCGGGCGACACCGCCGAGCGCATCCTCGGCCGTGACGTGACCCCGGCCGCGCTCGCCGCGCTCCGGGCCGTCCTTCACCTCGACGATCCCGCCTGGCTGCGCTACGGACGCTGGTTCGTCGATCTCCTGCACGGGGACCTCGGCCGCTCGATGGCGGCCGACCGGCCGGTGCTGCCCTACATCCTCGATCGGCTGCGGAACACGCTGGTCCTCGCCGGCCTCGCGCTCGCCATCCACATCCCCCTCAGCATCGGCCTCGGCCTGTGGAGCGCCGCCGCGCGCCGCGACGGCCCGGTCGACACGCTGCTTTCGGTGGTCGTGCTCATCGGCATGTCGGTGCCCGAATTCGTCTTCGCGATCGTGCTGGTGGCCTGGCTGGCGACGGGACTCCACTGGTTCCCGCCGCTGGCCCTCATCGATCGCGAGACATCGGTCCTGGGCATGCTGCATGTCCTGGTCCTGCCGGCCCTGACGCTGAACTTGGCCATGACGGCCTATGTGGTGCGCCAGACGCGGGGCTCGATGATCGAGGTGCTGCGCTCCGACCACGTCCGCATGGCCGCGCTGCGCGGGCTGTCGCCCGCTCGGGTGCTGCTCGTCCACGCGCTGCCGGGCGCGCTCGGTCCCGCCATCAACGCCATGGCGCTGAACGCCGCCTGGCTGGTCGGCGGCATCGTGGTGGTCGAGACGGTGTTCAACTACCCGGGCCTCGGACGCCTGCTGGTCGAGGCGATCGGCTTCCATGACATCCCGCTGATCCAGGGCGCCGCCATGGCCCTGTCGGCCGCCTATATCGCGGTCAACCTTGCGGCGGACGTCGTCACCATGCTGCTGGATCCCAAGCTGAGGCATCCCGCTTGAGCGCCGTGACGGCCCTCAACGCACCGAGGCGTGCGGGGTTCGTGTTACGCCTGCCCTGGACCGGCTACGCGGCGGTCGTCATGCTGCTGGCCTATGCGGCCGCGGCGGCCGCCGCCTCCGTTCTCGCCCGCTACGCCCCCGACGACATCTTCGTGGGCGGCCCCTTCGACCCGCCCTCGCCGGACTTCTGGCTCGGCACGGACGGGCTCGGACGCGATGTCGCGAGCCGCCTGCTCTTCGGCGGCCGCACGGTGCTGGCGGGCGCGGCGGCCGCCGCCGCGCTCTCGGCTTCGCTCGGCGGCCTGCTCGGGCTCTGGCTGGGCCTGCGCGGCGGCTGGGTGGACGAGGTCGCCATGCGCCTCCTCGAGATCGTGATGAGCATCCCGCCGATCATCCTGGCTCTTCTGGTCTTCGGCCTCTTCACCGGCGCACCCGCGCTCGTCGTGAGCCTCACGGTGGGGCTCCTCTTCGTGCCGAACGTCACCCGCGTCGTCCGGGCCGCGACGCTCGCGACCGTAAACGAGGACTTCGTCGCGGCCGCCCGCGCCCGTGGCGAAGGCGGCTGGTCGATCGCTCTGCGCGAGATCCTGCCCAACGTCGCCGGCACGGTGCTGGTCGAGTTCTCGGTGCGGACCGGCTATGCGATCCTGTTCATCGGCGGGCTCGGCTTTCTCGGGCTCGGCGCCGCGCCGCCCTCGCCCGACTGGGGGCTGATGATCAACGAGGGCCGCAGCACGCTCGACCAATCGCCCTGGCCCGTGGTCGCGCCGGCAGTCGGGATGGCGGTGCTCGTGGTCGCGGTAAACCTGCTCACGGATGCCATTCTGCGCTGCCTCGGACCCGCCGACCGCAGCGGGATCCGGCCTTGACGCTCCCGCTCGCGGCGATCCGCGACCTCGATGCCGACTATGCGGGCGCCGAAGGGTGGCGGAACGTGCTGCGCGGCATCGACTTCGCCCTTGGCCCCGGCGAGATCGTCGGACTGGCGGGCGAATCGGGTTGCGGCAAGTCGACCCTCGCCTCGCTGCTCCTGGGCGAGCGGCGCGGCGAGCGGCGGATCACGCGCGGCAGCGTGGCGTTCGAGGGCGTCGACCTCTTCCGTGCATCGCGCCGGACCGTGCAGGGTCTCAGGGGCGCCCGCATCGCGCTCGTGCCCCAGAACGGGGGGTCCGCGCTCACCCCGACCTCGCGCGTCGGCGCGCTCTTCGCCGAGACCCTGCGCCGGCACCGCCCGGCCCTGGGCCGGGCCGCGGCACGGGCCCGGATCGTCGCGGGGCTGGCCGAGGTGGGGCTGCCGCAGCCCGAGGACGCCATGGGCCGCTACCCGCACCAGTTCAGCGGCGGCCAGCAGCAGCGCGTTGCCCTGGCGCTCGCGCTGGTCTGCGACCCGGACCTCCTGCTGCTCGACGAACCCACCACCGGCCAGGACGCCGTCATCCGCCGCTCGATTGTGGCCCTCCTCGGCCGGCTCGCCGGCGCGCGGCGCATGACCATGCTCTACATCTCGCACGACCTCGCGACGCTGGCCGAACTCTGCAGCCGGATCGTCGTGATGGTCGCGGGCGAGATCGTCGAGAACGGCCCGGCCGACACCGTGATGGCGCGTCCGGCCCACCCCTATACGCGGGCGCTCGTCGCCGCGCTGCCGCGGCTCGACCGCCCGCCCGTGGCGAGCCTCCCCGGCATGGCGCTCGGCCAGGGCGACCTGCCGTCCGGCTGCCGCTTCGCGCCGCGCTGCCCGTCCGCGACCCCGCCGTGCGGGGTCACGCGGCAGCGGCTCGCGGCGGTCGCCCCGAACCATGCCGCGGCCTGCATGCGCCTGCCCGCGCTCACGGCCGAAGACCTGCTCGCGTCCCGCGACAGAGCGCGCGAGCCGGCCCCATGAGCGCGCCCGACCTCCTGACGCTCGACGAGCTGCGCTACCGCCATCGCCGCGCCGCGGCCCCGGCGGTCGACGGCGTGTCCCTGACGGTGCGGGTGGGCGAGACGCTGGCCTTGGTCGGCGAAAGCGGCAGCGGCAAGTCCACCCTCGCCCGCGCCCTGGCCGGGCTCCTGCCCATCCGCGAAGGCGAGGCCCGGTATGACGGGGCGGCCCTCCCCTGGCGCGCGGAACGGCGGGACGCCGCGGTCCGGCGCGGCGTGCAGATCGTGTTCCAGAACCCGGACCGTTCGCTCAACCCCCGCCACACGGTCGCGACGATCCTGGGGCGACCGTTGCGGCTCCTGTCCGGCCTCAAGGGCAAGGCGCTCGAGACGCGGGTCGCCGAACTCCTGGGCGACGTCCGGCTTCCGGCCGCCTACAAGGATCGCTATCCGGCCGAACTCAGCGGCGGCGAGCGCCAGCGCGTCGCCATCGCCCGCGCGCTCGCGGCCGGGCCCTCCCTGCTTCTGTGCGACGAGGTCATCCTGGATGAGCCTACCTCGGCGCTCGACGTCTCGGTGCAGGCGGCCGTGCTTGAGCTCCTGGCCGACCTGCAGGCCCGGACGGGCCTCGCCATGCTGTTCATCACCCACGACCTCGCCGTGGTGCGCTGGTTCGCCGACCGGGTGGCGGTGCTCTACCGCGGGGTCCTGTGCGAGATCGGCCCGGTCGCGGCCCTCTTCGAGGCCGTGCGGCATCCCTATACGGCCGAGCTGCTGGCCGCCGTGCCGGTGTTCGGCCGTCGGCCGGACGTCGCAGGCGCCACCCCCGCCGCTCCCGATGACGCGCCCACCCCGCAGGGCTGCCGCTTCACGCCCCGTTGCCCGCATCGGATCGAGGCGCTCTGCGACAGGGTCGCGCCGCCCTGGCGCGACGCCGGCCTCGACCACCAGATTTGCTGCCATCTCGAGGTCGACGCGCTCCGGTCGGCGAGAGAAGGTGCCGCGCCTGCCTGGAGATCGTCATGACCGAACAACGCCGGATGAAGCTCGGCGCCTCGTTCTACCCCTCGGGGTACCACGTCGCGGGCTGGCGCTATCCGGGCGCCCACGTCGATGGGGGGATCAACCTCCGGCACCATGTCGAGACCGCCCAGGCGGCCGAGCGGGCCTGCTTCGACTTCTTCTTCCTCGCCGACGTGAACGCGATCTGGGACGAGGACATCGAGGCGGTGGCCGCCACGACCTGGAGCGCCAAGTTCGAGCCGCTGACCGTGCTCTCCGCCCTCGCCATGGTGACGAGCCGCATCGGCCTCGTCGCCACCGCGAGCACGACCTACAACGACCCGTTCAGCCTCGCGCGGCGCTTCGCGTCCCTCGATCACATCAGCGAGGGGCGGGCCGGCTGGAACCTCGTCACCTCGGCGACGGCGTCGGAGGCCGGCAACTACAGCCGCGACCGGCACCCGACCCACGGCGACCGCTATCTCCGGGCACGCGAGTTCGTCGAGGTCGTCACCGGCCTGTGGGACGGCTTCGAGGACGACGCCTATGTCTTCGACAAGACCAGCGGACAATGCTTCGATCCGGCGAAGGTGCACCGGCTCGACCACCGCGGGCCGAACTTCCAGGTCCGCGGACCCCTGAACATCCCGCGGCCGCCCCAGGGCCGTCCGCTGATGGTCCAGGCCGGCCTGTCCGAGGCCGGCCGGGAGATCGCGGCGGAGACGGCCGAGGTGCTCTTCACCGCGCAGCCCTCGCTCGAGGACGCGCACGCCTTCTACACCGACGTGAAGGCGCGGATGGCCCGCTACGGGCGCGACCCCGAGATGCTCAGCATCATGCCGGGCGCCGTGACGGTGATCGGCGAGACCAGAAGCGAGGCCGAGGACCAGATCGCGGAACTAAACCGACTCGTCGATCCCCGGGCCGGCCTCACGTTCATGTCGGGCCTCATCGGCGCCGCCGACCTGTCCCGGTTCGACCTCGACGGACCGCTGCCCGCATTGCCGCCGACCGAGGGACCGCAGGGGCGGCAGCGGCTGGTGATCGAGGTCGCGCGGCGCCAAGGGCTGACTCTGCGCCAGCTCTACCTGCAGATCGCGCTGACCAGCAGCCACCGGCTCGTCTACGGATCGCCCCTCGAGGTCGCCGACCAGCTCGAGGACTGGTTCCAGGCCCGCGGCTGCGACGGCTACAACGTCGCCGCCGCCCATCTGCCGCAAGGCTTCGACGACTTCTTCCGGACGGTCGTGCCCGAACTGCAGCGCCGCGGGCTCGTGCAACGCGCCTATCGCGGCCGGACCCTTCGCGAGAACCTGGACCTGCCCCGGCCCCCGTCGCGCTACGCGCGCACGCCGGCCCAGGAGCCCAGGGCGGCTCTGGCATGAGCACGCCCGCCACCCCGATCGAGACGGTCCGCCGCCGTCTCGACGATCGGCTCGCCGCGGCCCATGGCGAAGACCCCGAGATCGCGGCCGAGGCGGCCGCGCTGCGCGCCTTGCTCACGCTGCCGCGTCCGGCCGACCCTCCTCCGCCGGCGCCCGTCCGCCAGCCCGCCACCGCGTTCCTTGAGGCGGCGTTGGCGGCCGGCCTGTCCGGCCCCGAGGTGGCGCTCGCGACAGCGATCCGGGCCATCGCCCCGGATCTCGCCTGGAGCTACGGCTACCCCCGCGACCCGGCGCGGCCCGACCTCGGCGAGCGGATCGCCTTTGCCCAGCTCCTCGGCGAGGGCGGCCTCGGCGCGGCACCGCAGGTCCTCGCCGGTCTCACGCTGATTGCGCCGCACACGCTCTACCCCTGGCACGCGCATCCCGCGATCGAGCTGTATCTCGTGATCGCCGGCCGCGCACGCTGGTGGGCCGGCACCGACGGACCCCGGGTCCACCCGCCGGGGTCCCTCGTGCTGCATCGGAGCGGCCTTCCTCACGCGACGCAAACCGGAGCGGACCCGCTTCTCGCCCTCTACACCTGGCGAGGCGATCTCACATCACCCTCTGTGTTCCTGCCCACGGCGGCTCCTGCGTGAGACAAGGTCGTCGGCAGACAGGACACAAACCGGATACCGAAGAGGCCACCCCGATGCTCCTGCGGTGGGTCGCCCGTCTCGCGTGTCATCGCGAGGCGCGTAAGCGCCGCATACCGGACGACGTGGCGCGCCCAAGGGGAATCGAACCCCTGTTTTCGCCGTGAAAGGGCGACGTCCTAGACCGCTAGACGATGGGCGCCCGGCCCGATCCCGGGCGGCGACCCGGGATGTATCGCATAGGGCGGCGGGCTGGCAAGCGGGTGGGGTCAGTCCGGCTGGGGGGCGGCCGCGTCGAGGAGGCGCAGTTCGGCGCGTGCCGCGCCGCCCCAGCGGTTGACCGTCAGGGTGCCGGCGAGGTGGAGCGTCGTGCCGCGGGCCGCGGCGAGCGCGGTGCCGAATGCGCTGCCGGCCGCCCGGAACGCGATCGCATCGAGCCGCCCGCCCTCGGGCCCGACCGTCGCCAGCCGCAGGTGATGCTCCCCGGCCGGCCCCACGTCGATGACGCGGTGCCGGGCGAAGGCAACCACAGGGTCCGGGTTGCCGCTGCCGAACGGAGCCGCCCGGTCCAGCGTCTCGACCAGGGCCGGGGTTGCGGCGCCGGCCGTGAGGACGGCGTCGACCAGCAGCTGCGCGCCCTCGCGCGCCGCGGCGACGCCGGTCCCGCAGGCCTCCGACAGGAAAGCCGTGAAGGCCGCGAGCTTGGCGGTCTCGAGCGTGATGCCGGCCGCCATCGCGTGGCCGCCGCCCTTAAGGAGCAGGCCTTGGGCGACCGCGGCCCGGACGGCGCGGCCGAGGTCGACGCCGGGGATCGAGCGGCCCGAGCCCGTGGCGATGTTCCCCTGCACCGTGATGGCGAAGGCCGGCCGGTCGTAGCGCTCGCGCAGCCGGGCCGCGACCAGCCCCACGACGCCGGGGTGCCACCCCTCCCCGCTCGCCACCAGCACGGCGCCCGGCGCCTCGGGGCCGAGCCCCAAGCCGCGGAGGGCGGCCGCCTCGGCGTCCTCGAGCGCGCTTTGCTCGATGGTGCGGCGGTCGCGGTTGAGCCCGTCCAGCGTCTCGGCGATGACGCGGGCCTCGGCGGGATCGTCGGTGAGCAGCAGCCGCGCCCCCAGCCCCGCATCCCCGATCCGGCCGCCGGCGTTGATGCGGGGCCCGAGCAGAAAGCCGAGATGGAAAGCCGTGGGCGGCCCGCCCGCGCCCGCGACGTCGACCAGCGCCGCGAGCCCGACCCGCCGCCGCAGCCGCATCACGGCCAGGCCCTTCTCCACGAAGGCGCGGTTGAGCCCCGTGAGGGGCACGACGTCGGACACGGTCGCGAGCGCCACGAGGTCGAGGCCCGCCAGGAGGTCGGGCGCCTCCCCGTCCCGCCAGGCCACGCTGCCGCGCAGCGCCGCCTTGAGGGCGACGAGGACGAGGAACACCACGCCCGCCGCGCAAAGATGTCCCAGCCCCGAGAGGTCGTCCTGCCGGTTGGGGTTGACCACCGCGACGGCGGCCGGCAAGGCGGCCTCGGCCTGGTGATGGTCGATCACCACCGTGTCGAGCCCGCAGGCGCGCGCCGCCTCGAGCGGGGCGAAGCTGGTCGTCCCGCAATCGACCGTGACGAGGAGCGAGGCGCCCGCGCGCCGGAGCGCCTCGATGGCGGAGGCGTTCGGGCCGTAGCCCTCGGCGATGCGGTCGGGGATGTGGACCGTTACGGTGCAGCCGGCGGCGCGCAGGAAGGCGGCGAGCAGCGCCGCCGCGCAGGCGCCGTCGACGTCGTAATCGCCGAAGATCGCGACGCATTCCTGCCGCCGGGCCGCCTGGGCGAGACGGTCGACCGCCTCGGCCATGCCGCGCAGCACGCCGGGGTCCGGCATGGCGTCGCGCAGCCTCGGGGTCAGGAACGCGGAGGCGGTCGCCGCATCCTGCCCGCGCCCCGCGAGCACGCGGGCCAGGATGTCGGGCAGCCCGTGCATCTGGCCGATGGCGACCGCCTGCACGGCGCCCGCTTCGTTCAGCCTGCCCTGCCACCCGCGCCCGAGCAGCGAGGCTCTGACCCCCAGAAAAGCCCGGTCCATCCCCTCGCCCGATCCAGCCAGCCGCCCGGTCCATTGTGCCCATCGCCGGTCAGGGCGCATCATCGCTGCGCGTGCCGGCACCGAATCGTGTGGACAAAGGGCGGGCGCGGTCCGGCATGTTTCCTATTTGTTCGTCCGCCGGACTACAAGTCGGGTAAGCGAATCGCGCCGCAGCGCTTCGGGGAGATGATCCGTCAGCATGGCAGACCGTGACTTGTTCGGCGCCCGATCCAAGACGGGACTGACGCCGCCGGGAGCAGCGCCGGGCCCTGCGGGCAAGCGATCGGCGGTCGCCGCCCAGCCCGCGTCCGGGACCGGCACCCCGGGCGAGGACGGCTACACGGCCGCCTCCATCGAGGTGCTCGAGGGGCTCGAGCCCGTGCGGCGCCGCCCGGGCATGTATATCGGGGGCACGGACGCCGCGGGGCTGCATCACCTCTTC
>CAXUMV010000064.1:10952-12208 GCA_964252065.1 uncultured Lichenihabitans sp. | reverse complement strand
GCATCTCGTCCACGGCGGCGACCGCGCCCGGGAGTTCGAGATGCGGCTCGAGGGGGCGGACTACCAGGCCATCGCCCAGGCCGGCGGCGGCATCCTCTCGACCGTCCGGGCGACGCGCGACGCGAGCGCGGCCGAGCTCGGCGCCTCGGCCCTGCGGCGGCTGGATGCGCTCATCGCGGAGGGCGTGACGACGGTCGAGATCAAGTCCGGCTACGCGCTCGATCCCGCCGGCGAGCGGCGCATGCTAGAAACGGCCCGCGATCTTGGTACCAGGCGGGATGTCACCGTGCTGACGACGTTCCTGGCGCTCCATGCCCTGCCCCCGGAGGCGGCAGGAGACCGCGAGGGCTTCGTGCGGCTGATGTGCGAGGAGGCCCTGCCGGCCCTTGCGGCCGCGGGCCTGGTCGACGCCGTCGACGCCTTCTGCGAGGGCATCGCGTTCACGCCGGAGGAGACGGCGAGGCTCTTCGCCAAGGCGGCCGCGCTCGGCCTGCCGGTCAAGCTCCACGCCGACCAGCTGTCCAACCTGAAGGGCGCCCGGCTTGCCGCCGACCACGGCGCCATCTCGGCCGACCACCTCGAATATACGGACGAGGACGGGGCCGCCGCCATGGCGAAGGCCGGCACGGTGGCGGTGCTGCTGCCGGGCGCCTTCTATACGTTGCGCGAGACCAGGCTGCCCCCGGTCGCGGCCTTCCGCCGCCACGGCACCCGGATCGCCATCGCCACCGACTGCAACCCGGGCACCTCGCCCGTGACCTCGATCCTGACGATCCTGAACATGGCCGCGACGCTGTTCCGCCTGACGGTCGAGGAATGCCTCGCCGGGGTGACGCGCGAGGCGGCGCGCGCGCTGGGGCGGCTCGCCGACACCGGGACGATCGAGACCGGCAAGTGGTGCGATCTTGCCGTCTGGGACATCGAGAGCCCGGCCGAGCTCGTCTACCGCGTGGGGTTCAACCCCCTCCATCGGCGCATCTGGCGGGGACGATGACGGCCCGGGCCTCCTCGTGGCTGACCGTCCGGCGCGGGAGCGCGCCGCTTCTGGTCAGCCTGCCCCATACGGGCACGACCATTCCGGCGGCGATCGAGGAGCGGCTCGCCTCCCCGAGCCTCGGGCGCACCGATACCGACTGGTGGATTGACCGCCTCTACGACTTCGCCACGGAGCTCGACGCGACCGTGGTGCACACCGCGATCTCGCGCACCGTGATCGACGTCAACCGCGACCCCTCCGGCGCCTCGCTCTACCCGGG
>CAXUMV010000064.1:4365-10940 GCA_964252065.1 uncultured Lichenihabitans sp. | reverse complement strand
TTCCTGCCCTATCACGATGCGCTGGCGGCGGAGATCGAGCGCCTGCGCGCCCTCCATCCTCGGATCGTGATCTACGACTGCCACTCGATCCGATCGCGCCTGCCGCGCCTGTTCGAGGGCGAGCTTCCGCACTTCAACATCGGCACCGACGACGGGCGGAGCGCCGCCCCGGCCGCGACGGCTCTCGTCGAGGAGATCTGCCGGAGCGCCGGCGCCTTTTCGAGCGTCGTCAACGGCCGCTTCAAGGGTGGGTGGATCACGCGCCGCCACGGCGAACCGGCCGGGGGCGTGCATGCCGTGCAGATGGAACTCGCCTGCCGCGGCTACATGGAGGAGAGGGACGGCCCCGAGCCGGCGCCCTACGATCCCCTCCGCGCCGCGTCCATCCGCGCCGTGCTCGCGACGATCCTGGCGAGGCTCGCGGACTGGGCCGCGACGGGCCCGGCCTGAGACCGGCGGCCCGAGGCGCGTCGTCAGGCGACCTGCAGGGCCGTCGGGCGATGCTCCGCGTCGCCGCCCAGCAGCCGGGCCGCCTCGCCGCCCTGCCAGCGGACCAGGAAGCCGGGGACGTCGTCGGGGTGCATGGGGCGGCCGAACAGGTATCCCTGCCCGCAGTCGCAGCCGAGGCCTTGCAGGATGCGCAGCTGCTCGACCGTCTCGATCCCCTCGGCGGTGATCCGGATGCCGAGATCGCGGCCCAGCGTGATCATGCACCGGACGATCGCCTGATCGAACGCGCTGGCGCTGAGGTTGGCCACGAAGGACCGGTCGATCTTGATGCGCTCGACCCGGAACTGCTTCAGATGGGTCAGCGACGCATGGCCGGTGCCGAAATCGTCGAGGGCGCTGACGACGCCGAGGTGCGCGAGCCGGTCGATGACCGAGGCGATCGCTTTGGTGGCCTGGCCCACAAAGGCCGTCTCGAGGACCTCGATCTTGAGCCGGTCGGGCGTCAGGCCGTGCTGCTCGAGCAGCGTGGTGATCACCTGCACGAGGTCGGGCCGCTTGAGCTGCGCCTCGGACACGTTGACGCCCGCGCAGGTGACGGGAACGCCATCGTCGAGCCACCGCCGCATCTGGCGCAGGCTCGTCGCGAGCACGAAGTCGTCGATCGCCATCGAGGTCTTGGGATCGGCCAGCGCCGGGAGAAAGCGCCCGGGCAGCAGCAGGCCCTTGTCCGGGTGGCGCCAGCGGATGAGCGCCTCCCATCCCCGGACGACCTGGGTGCGGAGGTCGACGATGGGCTGGTAGTGGACCTCGAACTGGTTGCGGGCGAGCCCCAGCCGGACCTCGTCCAGCAGGGCCCCGTGGTCGGTCACGTCCTTGCGGAAGCTGGGCTGGAAGACGCAGACCTGGTTCCGGCCCTCGAGCTTGGCCTTGTAGAGCGCGAGGTCCGCCTGCTTGAGCAGCACGTCGGCGCTGGCCCTTTCGCGGCCGTCGAGGCACGCCCCCACGCTCACCGACGGCTCCATGACGAGGTCGTCGAGGACGAGCGGCTCCCGCGCCTTCTCGATGATGGCGGACGTCCTGAGCCGCAGCTCGGTCCTGCCCCGGATGCCGTGCAGGACGATGGCGAACTCGTCGCCGCCCAGCCGCGCCACGAAGTCGGTCGTGCGCACCGCGCAGCTCAGGCGATGACCGACGGCCTGCAGCAGCCTGTCCCCCACGGCGTGCCCGTGCGCGTCGTTGACCAGCTTGAACCGGTCGACGTCCACGATGCAGAGCGCCACGTTGCTGCCCGGCCGCTGCCCGAGCACGTCGGCCAGATGCGCCTGGAACGCCCGGCGGTTCGGCAGGCGGGTCAGGACATCCTCGTAGGCCTGCAGCCTGAGCTTCTCCTCGTTGTCGCGCTCGCGGGTGATGTCCCGGATGACGCCGATGAGCCGCGCGCTCCCGCCGACCCGCTCCACCTGCCCGATCATGCGGGCCCAGCGGGCGTCGCCCGCGCTCGAGCGGAACGGAACGGTGAGGTCGTAGGGCTCGCCCGATCGCTGGGCCGCCTCGAGGGCGCGGGCGATCTGGTCCCGGGTCTCGGCGTCGTAGAACTCGAGGGCGCGATCGACCGTGATCGGCGATCCGGCCGGCACGCCGAAGATGGCGTAGGTGCCGTCGGACCAGGCGAGGTGCCCCGTGTCGATGTCGACCTCGAAGGTGCCGAGCTTGACCAGGCGCTCGATCTGTTCGGCCTTCCGGACCCCGTTCAGGGCTTCGAAGCGCCAGTCGCGCTGGCCGCCCGCGATCCCCGGCCAGGGGCTCTTCACGATGTCGCGCTTCGACCTTCCGCCAGACAATCCGGGCACTCGTCTCTCCTCGCGCCTCAGCTGCGGCCCCTCATTCCGGCAGACAGGCCTTGCGGAACGGTTTCGATCCGGCGGGATCCTTTAGCGAGGCGCCGGGAAAGCGAAGAAATTCGCCTGTGTGGCGCCTGGATGGCGGCAGCGGCGACGGCGGATCGGAGCCTGCGGCGTATCGAAGCGGGCTGCTGCGACCGGCCCGGAGGTCAGACGGGACGGCCGATCCGAGGCCCGATCCGGCCATAGCCGACGCTCGCGAGGTAGACGAGGCCGGACAGGACCGTGATCGAGAAGCTCGTCGGCCAGTTCGTCTGCCACGACAGGGCGATGCCGCCCCAGGCTTCGGCCAGGGCGAAGAAGGCCGCGAGGGCGAGGCCGAGGCCGAACCGGCTCGATACGTTCTGCGCCGCGGCGGCCGGCCCGACCATCAGGGTGAACACCAGGAGCACGCCGACGATCTGCGCGCATTCCGCAACCGCGACGCCCACGATGGCGAGGAACGCCACCGACAGGGCCCGCATCGGGACGCCCTTGGCTTCCGCAAGCTCGGGCTGGAGGCTCGCGAACAGGAGCGGGCGGGACAGGACCGCGAGAGCCAGAAGGCTGGCCGCGGAGAGCAGCGACAGGCCGAGCAGCGCCGAGGGCCCGACGCCCAGGACGTTGCCGAAGAGGAGCGCCGTCGCCTGCGTCGCATAGGCCGTGTAGAAATGCAGGAACAGGAGCCCGAGCCCAAGCGCCATCGACAGCATCATGCCGACCGCGACGTCGCGGGTCGCCAGACGCTCGCCCAGAAAGCCCATGGCCATGCCGGCCAGCACCGTGAAGCCGACGAGCCCCGTCAGGGGCGACAGCCCGAACAGGATGGCGCCGGTCGCGCCCGTGAACCCGACATGGCTGAGCGCATGGCCGGCGAAGGTCTGTCCTCGCAGGACGAGGAAGTAGCCGACCAGACCCGACAGGACCGCCACGATGCCGCCGGCCGCAAAGGCGGTGCGCATGAAGTCGTAGTCAAGCAAGGCGGCGTTCCGCCCCGTGATGGTCGGCGTGCCCGTGATGGCCGCAGTCGTCGTGCCGGTGCGCGCCTCGTTCGACCTCCACGTCGCCGTTGACGACGAAGACCCGGGCGCCCGCGCGCAGCACCTCGATCGGCGACCCGTAGAGCCTGGTGAGGACGGGACCCGTCACGACCTCCTCCACGGTCCCCATCGCGGCCCGGCCGCTCCCGAGGTAGAGCACCCGGTCCATGGCGTTCAGCAGGGGGTTGAGTTCGTGCGCGCTGAACACGACCGCCATGCCGAACTCCCTCTGGAGGCGCTTGGCGAGGGCCACCACGCCCTGCTGGTGGCTCGGATCGAGGCTGATCAGCGGCTCGTCGAGCAGCAGCAGCCGGGGCCGGCCGAGCAGCGCTTGGGAGATCAGCAGGCGCTGGCGCTCGCCGCCCGACAGCCCGGCCAGCGGCCGCCGGGCGAGCGCCGTCGCGCCCACCGTGTCGAGGGCCCAGGCGACTTCGGTCCGTTCGGCCGCGCTCAGGCGGGGAAGGCCCCAGCGCCAGCCGCCCGCGGCACTCGCCACGTAGTCCCATCCGGTCAGGGTCTGGCCCGAGGCCAGCGTGCGGTGCTGGGGCATGTAGCCGATGCGGCGGTTGCCCTGCCGGGCGACCTCCCCTAGCACGCGGACGACCCCGGCGCTCGGCTGCACGAGGCCGAGGATCGCGCGCAGCAGCGTCGTCTTACCGGCCCCGTTGGGACCGAGCAGTCCGATGAACTCGCCCTCGCGGATCGCAAGGTCGACGCCGGCCAGGACCGTGCGGGCGCCGAGCGTCAGCGTGACCTGATCGAAGACGACGGCGGTCAAGAGCGGCCGCTCGACAGCGCCTCGTCGAGGGTCGTGAGCTGGCCCAGCATCCAGGCCTCGTAGGTCTTGCCGGCCGGCTCGGTCTCGGTGACGCCGACCACCGGCACATGCGCGTCCCTGGCGATGCCGACCAGGCGCTTCACGGCCTCGTCGTCGGCCTGGCTGTTGTAGAGCAGCGCCTTGACCTTGTGGGCCCTGAGGTCGTCCTCGAAGGCGGCGACGTCGGCCGGGCTCGGCTCGGTGCCGTTCATCACCGCCGTCTGGAACCGCTCGTTGCGCATGTCGAGGCCGAGCAGTCCCGCCATGTAGCCGAAGACTGGCTCGGAAGCGGTGACGGGCGTTCCCGCGAACCGCGCCTTCATCGCCGCCACCTTGGCGTCGAGCGGCTTCAGCCCGGCGGCGAAGGCCTTGGCGTTGGCCGCGTACTCCGCCTTGTGGGGCGCATCGACCTCGCCGAGCCGCTCGGCCAGCCTCCCGGCCACGGCCGTCATGGTGGCGGGGTCGTACCACAGGTGCGGGTTGTCGCCGGTCGTCTTGCCGACCAGCGCCGCCGCCACGATCTCGGTGCGGTTCTCCGCCTTCGCGGCGGCGAGCAGCTTGTCGATCCAGGGATCGTAGTCGGCCCCGTTGGCGATCACGACGCGCGCGTCGGACAGCGCCCGGGCGGTCCTGGCGTCGGCCTCGAACAGATGCGGATCCTGGTCGGGGTTGGACAGGATGCTGACCACGTCCGCATGCGGACCGGCGATCCGCTTGGCGAGGTCGCCATAGACGTTCTCGGCCGCCACGATGGTGATCCGGCCCGCGGCAAAGGCGGGCGCGGCCGAGCCGAGAAGCGCGGCTGCAAGGACCAGCGAAGACATACGCATGAGGGGGCTCTCCCGGAGCACGCACGCGGAGACGCGTGGATGAGCCTTTTTGTTACACGCTAACGTTACATTCGACAAGATGGCGCGCCATTCGCCGTTCAGCCCGCCCGTCCCGGCCGGGTCGCGACCCAGATCAAGTGGCGGGCGCCCTTCCCGCCATGCGCCCGCACGGTGTGCTCGGCCACCGCGAACCCGGTCCCGACGAGCCGCTGGCCGAAGGCGCGGTCGGGGAACGCCGACCAGACCGCCAGGACGCCGCCGGGCGCGAGCGCCGTCCAGGCGGCACGCAGGCCCGCGGCGCCGTAGAGCGCGTCGTTGCCCCCGCGCGTCAGCCCCTCGGGTCCGTTGTCGACGTCGAGCAGGATCGCGTCGTAGGCGCCCCGCGCGCGCCCGATCGGCACGGCGACGTCGGCGTCGTGGACGCGGACGCGGGCGTCGGCCAGCGCGTCGCCCGACAGATGCGCCAGGGGCCCGCGCACCCATCCCACCACGGCGGGCACGAGTTCGGCCACCTCTACCGTCGCCGCCCGGCCGAGCAGGTCCAGGGCCGCCCGCAGCGTGAACCCCATGCCGAGACCGCCGATGAGGACGCGGCCACCGTCCCCGCGCCCGATCAGGGGGGCGCAGCCCAGGCGCGCCAGCGCCTTCTCCGAGTCGCGCGTCCGGCTGCCCATCAGCAGGTCCCGTCCGAGATTGATGGCGAAGTCGGCGCCGCGCTGCAGCAGCCTCAGCTCCTCGGGACTGCCCGGAATGGAGGCGGTCTCGATCAGGGTCCAGTGGGGCAAGGCACGTTCCTTGAGTTTGCGATCGCGACGGGCCCTGCCCGTCCAAGGCGTGGCGAAGGGAGCACGATGCGGTTATATTCCGGCGTGCGGTCACACGGCGCCGTCATCGGAATATCGACGTTGTCCAGAGTTTCCATTGCCGTGACCGGCGTTCGGCACCGAGCATCGCATCCGTGACCGACGATGCCGGCACGGCGGCGCTGCTTGCCGAGAACGACCTGCTGCGGCGCCAGCTCGACGCGAACAGCGGCGCTCACCGCGCGGCCTTGGCGGATCTGCGGGCCAGCGAAGAGCGCCTGGAGATGGCCCTGTCGGCCGGGGACGGCATCGGCACCTGGGATTGGGACATCGTGCACGACCGCCTCGTCGCCGACACGCGCTTCGCCCGCCTGCATGGCCTCGAGGCGGCCAGGGCCGCCGGCGGCATGCCGTTCGCCGAATTCCTGGCGGGCCTGCTGCCCAAGGACCGTCCCGCCGTCGAGGCGGCGATCGCGGGCGTCATGCAGGCCGGCGGCCCGTTCACGGCCGAGTACCGGCTGCGGCGGCCCGACGGCAGCCTGCGGTGGGTCGCGGCGCAGGGTCACTGCGTCCTCGACGGCGAAGGCCGGCCGCTGCGGTTTCCGGGCGTCACCTTCGACATCACGGCCCGCAAGAGCAGCGAGGAGCAGCTGCGGGTCCTTAACGCGAACCTCGCCGAATGGGTCGACGAGCGCACCCGGGAGCGCGACCAGCTCTGGGAGCTGTCGGAGGATCTGCTCGTCGTCGCCAACTAC
>CAXUMV010000064.1:0-4355 GCA_964252065.1 uncultured Lichenihabitans sp. | reverse complement strand
AACTGAGCGAGGATCTCCTCATCGCTGCGGACGTGCAGGGCAAGATGCTCAAGGTCAGCCCGTCCTGGACGCGGCTGCTCGGCCGGAGCGAGACGGATCTCATGGACGGCGGCTATGCGGCCCTGATCCATCCCGACGACCTCCTCGCCGTCACCGATGCGGTCGAGGCCATGCGGCGCACCAACAGGCCCGTGCGGTTCGAGAACCGGCTTAGCGCGAGCGACGGGACCTGGAAGTGGCTGTCGTGGACCCTGTCCCCCGATCCCGACGGGCGGCGCCTGACCGGCATCGGCCGCGACGTCACGGGGCAGAAGGAGCGGCAGGCGGCGCTGGCGGCCGCCGAGGACGCCCTGCGCCAGTCGCAGAAGATGGAGGCGGTCGGTCAGTTGACGGGAGGCGTCGCCCATGACTTCAACAACCTGCTGACCGTCATCCGCTCGTCGGTCGACCTCCTCAAGCGGCCGAACCTCTCCGAACAGCGGCGCCAGCGCTACATCGAGGCCATCGCCGACACCACGACGCGGGCCTCGAAGCTCACCGGGCAGCTCCTCGCCTTCGCGCGGCGCCAAGCGCTGAAGCCGGAGGTGTTCGACGTCGTGCAGGGCGTCTCGCGCATGCGCGACATGGTCGGCACGCTCACGGGCTCTCGCATCCACATCGCGTTCGAGGTTCCGAGCACCCCCTGCTTCATCGATGCCGATCCGAGCCAGTTCGACACCGCGATGGTCAACCTCGCCGCCAATGCGCGCGATGCCATGGACGGGGAGGGCAATCTCACGATCACGGTCAAGGGGACCGATGCCATCCCGGCCATGCGGGCCCACGGCGAGATCACCGGGGACTACGTGGCGGTCTCGATGACCGACACGGGGTCGGGCATCGCGGCCGGTGACCTCGAGCGGATCTTCGAGCCGTTCTTCACGACCAAGGCGGTGGGCCAGGGGACCGGGCTCGGGCTGTCGCAGGTGTTCGGCTTCGTCAAGCAGTCCGGCGGGGAGGTCGCGGTCCGGAGCGAGGTCGGGCGGGGCACGACCTTCACCCTATACCTGCCGCGCGCCACGAGGGCGGCCGTGGAGGCCGTCGCGGTGGAGAACGAAGGGGTCATCGAAGGCCACGGCACCTTCGTGCTCGTGGTCGAGGACAATGCCGATGTCGGCACCTTCGCGACCCAGACGCTGGCCGAGCTCGGCTACGACACGCTCTGGGCGGCCAGTGCCGAGGCGGCGCTGACCGCGCTCGCCGAGGGTGCGGACCGCTTCGACGTGGTGTTCACCGACGTGGTCATGCCGGGGATGAACGGGATCGAGCTCGGCCAGGAGATCCGCCGCCGCTACGACGACCTGCCAGTGGTCCTGACTTCCGGCTACAGCGACGTGCTGGCGCAGAACGGGACCCACGGCTTCGAGCTGCTGCACAAGCCCTATTCGATCGAGCAGCTCTCGCGCGTCCTGTCGAAGGCCGCCACGTGGCGGCGGCTCAGGCGTCCCGACGCCGGGTAGCCGGGGCTGATCGCCGGCCCCTTCGCGACGCACGAGCGGGCCTACGCGACCGGGAGCTCGATGCTCGCCTGCAGCCCGCCGAGCGCCGAACGCCCGAAGCGGAGCGTGCCCCCGTAGAGCTCGGCCAGCTCCCGCGTGATCGGCAGGCCGAAGCCGTAGCCCGGCGTGCTCTCGTCGATGCGCTGGCCGGGACGCAGGACATCGGCCGCTTGCGCCTCGGAGAGCCCTGGCCCGTCGTCGTCCACGGCCAGCACCACCAAGGGTGCGCCCGGCACCGCCGTGACCAGCACCCGCGTCCGCGCCCACTTGCAGGCGTTGTCGAGCACGTTGCCGAGCATCTCGTCGAGATCCTGGGCTTCGCAGGCGACCGCCGCGGCCCGATCCACGGCGACCTCGAACGTGAGGCCCTTGTCGGCGTACAGCTTGGCGAAGACGGCCGTGTGGTCGGCAATCGCCGGGGCCAGCATGGTGCGGGTGCGGACCGCGCCCCCGAGGGCGGCCGTCCGCGCGCGCGCGAGGTGGTGGCGGATGCGCCGGTCCATGGTGACGACCAGGGGCCGCAGCCGCCCCTCCGGGTCGAGGCCCGGCTCGTCGAGCGCCAGGGCGAGGGTTGCCAGCGGCGTCTTGAGGCCGTGGCCGAGATTGGCGACGTGCCGCCGCGCGCGCTCGAGGTTGGCGGCATTCTGGTCCAGCAGCGAGTTGAGCTCGCTCACGAGCGGCATGATCTCGCTGGGCTGGGGACCGCCGATGCGCTCCGCCCGGCCGGTGCGGACCGCCGTGAGCTGGTCCCGCAGCAGCGCCAGGGGCCGGAGGCCGAGCCGCACCTGCAGCAGGACGCCCCCGATCAGCCCGGCGGCCAGCAAGGCGAGGGTCGCGACCAGCGGCGTCATGGCCTCGCGCAGCGGCCCGGCCAGCGCGCGCAGCGGGGCCGCGGCCGCGATCGTGACCGTGACGGCGCCGGTCCGCACGCGCTTGACCCGGACCCGCAGCGGCTCCCCGAGAGGGCCGGTGCCGCCCGTGGTCACCGGCCTCGGCTCGTCCGCCGGGACCGGCACCCCGGGGGCGAACGCCCCGGCGGCTTCGGGCAGCGACCGCGAGCGCAGCACGGGGCCGGGCGCCAGCACCTCCCAGTACCAGCCCGACAGGAACCGCTCGAACGGCGGCCCGTCGACCGTGCGCTCGAGCCGCAGCGTTCCGTCGGGGCCGGTGCGCAGCGCGTCGGCGACGGTCAGGATCTGCCCGTCCAGGCGCCCGTCCACCTGGCCCTGGATGAAGCGGCGCAGCGCGACATCCATCGCAACGCCGGTCAGGACGAGCGCGAGAGCGATGAAGACCGACGCGCCGAGGAGGAGCCGCCCCCCGAGCGAGCGCGGCATGCGCCTCACGGGGCCGCCGGCGCGAGCCGGTAGCCGCGCCCGCGCACGGTGCCGATGAGGTCGGGCCCGATCTTGCGGCGCAGCCGCGCCACGATGACCTCGACCGAATTCGACTCGACCTCGGCGTCCCCGTCGTAGACGCGCTCGAACAGCTCGGCCCGCTCGACCACATGCCCCGCCCGCAGCGTGAGGCAGGCGAGCACCCGCCACTCGAGCGCGGTCAGGCGCAGCGGCATGCCGTCGAGCTCGAAGGTCCCGAGCTGGCTGTCGAAAGCGAGAGGGCCGCACACGATGCGGGGCAAGGCGTGGCCGGCCGCCCGGCGCACCATGGCGCGCAGCCGCATGACCAGCTCCTCGACCCGGAACGGCTTGACCAGGTAGTCGTCCGCCCCGGCCTTGAAGCCGGCGACCTTGTCCGACCAGTTGTCGCGCGCCGTGAGGATCAGCACGGGAAAGCTCCGGCCGGCCTCGCGCCAGGCCCGGAGAACCGAGGTCCCGTCCTTCTTGGGCAGGCCGAGATCGAGCACGACCGCATCGAGCGTCTCGGTCTCGCCCAGATGCTGGGCATCCTCCCCGTTGACGGCGATGTCGACCACGAACCCCTCGGCCCGGAGATGGCGCGAGACGGCATCGGCCAGGGCCCGATCGTCCTCGACGAGAAGCACGCGCATGGTGAAGACCGCCCCCGTTTCGGCCCCGGCCCATAAGCCGTCGAGCTGAACGCAACCTGAACCATGGGGTTCAGCTTGGGTTCCGGGGAGCGGGACTAGAAGAGGCCATCGCTTGCACGGCACAGGAGACGCCCCGATGTCCGATTCCACCCCCACCCGGCCCGGCCCGGTTCCCCTCGCCCCGCCGCGGTCGCAGACCACGCGCCGCCGGTCGGCCCTGGCCGCCGCCCTGATCGGGGCCTGCGCGGTCGGCGCCGGGGCGACCGCCCTGGCCCAGCGGGGGCGCGCCGTGACCCTGGTGGCGCTGACGCCCGCCCCGATCGCGGCCATGAAGGACTGGAGCCCCGTCGCCGTGAAGGGACAGGTCGCCGAAATCTTCGGCAACAAGTTCGTCATCCAGGACGACGGCGGCCGGGCGCTGGTCGAGACCGGGCGGCAGGGCGAAGGCGGTGGCCTCGTAGCCCCGGCCGAGACCGTGACCGTGCAGGGGCGCTTCGAGCATGGCTTCATCCATGCGGTGGCGATCCAGCACGCCGACGGTCGCAGCGACCTCGTGGGCCCGCCCGGCCCCCCGCCCCGTCCGCCTCGGCCGATGGGGCCGGATGCGGGACCGGACCGCAACTAGGCCCCGTCCCGTGAGACGTCTCGGCCAGCCCGAGGCGACAAGGAACGCCGGCCGGCCTCCATGGTGGAGGCGGGCCGCAAGACGGGCACGATCGTGCCGCAGGAGACAGCATGAACAGACTGATCGCATCGGGCCTCGCGCTCGCCGTCCTGACCGGCGGCGCGCTCGCCCAGGCCGCCGCCCC
>CAXUMV010000063.1:2109-12404 GCA_964252065.1 uncultured Lichenihabitans sp. | reverse complement strand
GCGCGTCCGTGTCGGTGGTGAGCTCGAACTGCTCCGGCCTGACGCCGCAGACGACCTCCTGGCCGTCGCGGACCGGAAGGTCGGGATCGAGGGGCAGGCTGAGATCCTCGATCACGAGCGCCGGCGCCTGCGTGCCCCGCGACACGCGGCCCAGGAGAAGGTTCATGGTGGGCGAGCCGATGAAGCGGGCGACGAACAGGTTGGCCGGACAGTCGTAGACATCCAGCGGCGCGCCGATCTGCTCGATGCGGCCCTGGTTGAGGATGACGATCCGGTCCGACATCGTCATGGCCTCGATCTGGTCGTGCGTCACGTAGATGGCCGTGGTGCCGATCCGCTGCTGGAGCGATTTCAGCTCCGTCCGCATCTGCACCCGCAGCTGCGCATCGAGGTTGGACAGCGGCTCGTCGAAGAGGAAGAGCTGCGGCTGCCGCACGATGGCGCGGCCCATGGCAACGCGCTGGCGCTGGCCGCCGGACAGGTGCCGCGGCTGGCGATCCAGCAGGGACGACAGTCCGAGGATTTCGGCGGCACCGGCCACGGCCTGCCTCACGGCGGCCCGGGAGGACCCCCGGAGCTCCAGGCTGAACCCCATGTTCTGCGCCACCGTCAGATGGGGATAGAGCGCGTAGTTCTGGAACACCATCGCGATGTCCCGGTTCTTCGGCGGCACGTCGTTGACCACCCGGCCGCCGATCGCGATCGTTCCGGACGTCACGGGTTCCAGCCCCGCGATCATGCGCAGCAAGGTGGACTTGCCGCAGCCCGAGGCGCCCACCAGCGACAGGAACTCGCCGTCGCACACCGCGATGTTGGCGTTCTCGATGACGCTGTGGACACCGTAGCGCTTACAGATGTCGACGATATCGACGCTTGCCACGAGGCCGTTCCTTGCAATTGCGACCGGCCTAGCCGAGCACCACGACCTTGTTGAGGTGCCGCGGCGCGCGGCTGTCGAGGCCGCGGGCCTCGGCCACGCGCTCGCCCAGCATCTGCAGCGTTGGGAGCACCACCAGGCCCCGGACCTCGCCGCCTCCGCCCACCGGCAGCTCGACGTCGCCGGGACCGCCGAAGCCGATCACCCGCGCGCCCTTCTGCTGCAGCTCGGCGGCGATGCGGACCTCCTCGTCGCGGGTCTCCTCGCTGTAGAGCAGGGCGACGAGGCTCGTCCCGTCGATCAGGCTGACCGGGCCGTGCCGGTACTCCATGGGATGGTAGGTCTGCACGTGGCTCAGGCTCATCTCCTGGACCTTGATGCTCCCCTCGGCCGCGATGCCGTACAGGGCGCCCGCCCCCAGGAATACCAGGTGCGAGCGTCCCCGCAGGGCGGCCGAGACCTGCCTGTCGAAGGCCTGCAGGGTCTCCTGCGCGGCGGCCGTGACGTCCGGGCCGACCGCGATGCCGGCCAGCCGGAGCCCCTCGAGCAGCATCAGGCTCGCCGAGGCCGTCATCACGATGCCCTCGTCCGCATGGGTCCGCGCGTCGACGACGTGGTCGGCGTGCCTCGTGATGGAGCTGCCCTGCTCGCAGGTCACGGCCGTGGTGGGAAAGCCCGCCCTGCGGCTGACCTCCAGCGCCTGCACGGTCTCGGTCGACTCGCCGCTGCGGGAGAGGCCGATCACGTGCGTCTTGAGCCCGTCCGGCAGATAGGCCGTGCGGCGGCGCGACCACTCGCCGCCCGGCACGGCCAGCCCCTGCAGGCCCCGCAGGTTGAAGGAGGCCGCGACGCTTTGGGCGAGGTGATAGGAGGTCCCGCAGCCGACGATCACGAAGCGCGTATCGCGATCCGTGAAGGCCTGGGGGACCGGCGCCTCGTCCCAGAACGGAAACTGCTCGCGGATCACGCGTTCGGTCGTGTTCATCGTCATGTCCTGCCGGGAGGTCACTTGCCCGACCCGGCCATGAGGCCCTGGACGAGGTAGCGGTTGAGGAAGAGGACCACGAGGACCGGGGGCATGATGGCCAGCACGCCGGCGGCGTTCATCAGCCCGTAGTCCACGTAGTTCTTGGTCACGAATTCGGGGATCAGGACGGTCAGCGGCTTGGTGGCGAGCGTCGGGGAGAAGACCAGCGGGATCATGAACTGGCCCCAGGCGCTCAGGAAGGTGAGGATGGCGCTGGCGATCAGGCCCGGGGCGGCGAGCGGAAGCACGATCCGGAACAGCGTGTAGGTCCGCCCGGCCCCGTCGATCCAGGCGGCCTCCTCGAGCGAGATCGGCAGGGACTGGTAGACGCTGCGCATCAGCCAGAGCGCGAGCGGCAGGAAGGCCGAGACGTAGATCAGGACGATGCCGAGATAGGTGTCGATGAGGCGCAGCGACACGAGCAGCCGGTAGAGCGGGATCATCACCGTGTAGGCCGGGACCGCCATGGTGGCGACGATCAGCACGAACATCACGTCCCGGCCCGGGAAGCGCAGGCGCACGAACGCGTAGCCGCCGAAGGCCGCGAGCGTGACGGTGACCAGCGTGGCCGCGAGCGTCGTCACGATGCTGTTCACCAGCGCGCGGCTGAACTGCGGCCACACCGATTGGACGTCGCTGCCGAGGAAGGTGCTCGTCGCCCCGAGCAGCTTGGCGTAGTGCTCGAAGGTGATCCGGGGCGGGACGAAGTGAGGCGGCTGGGCAACGAGATCGGTGGGCGCCGTGAGGCTGGTGGCCACCGCCCAGTAGACCGGGGCCAGCGACCAGGCGAGCAGAAGCATCGTGGCCAGCGCGAGGCCGATCCGGCCGGGGACGGCGCTCCGCATCAGCCGAGACCCGTTTCGCGGTAGACGCGCAGCACGTAGACCAGCGACACGAGGCAGGACGCCAGCATCACCAGGACCGACAGCGCCATCCCGTAGGAGAAATGCAGGTGCTGGAACGCAGACATGTAGACCTGGGCCACGATGGTGCGGGTGTCGAGGCTCGAGCCGGCGAGGATCCAGGCCTCGTCGAACAGGTTGAAGGCAAAGACGGTGGACTGGCTGAGCGCGATCGCAAGGCCGCCGGAGATGAGCGGCAGGGTGATCTTGCGGAAGCAGCGGATCGGGCCGGCGCCGTCGAGCTTGGCCGCCTCGTAGAGCTCGGCCGGGATGCCCTGCAGGGCGGCCAGCAGGATCACGGCCGTGAGCGGCATCATGCGCCAGACATGGACCAGGGCGACCAGGAACAGCGCCGTGGTCCGGTCGTTGAACCACACCTGCGGGGTGTCGATGAGGCCGAACCGCAGGAGCGCCCCATCCAGCAGGCCGTAGCTCGGGTTGTAGATCCACATCCAGACGATCGCATTGACGACCGGCGGCAGCGCCCAGGGCAGGATGGTCGCAGCCAGCAGCCAGCGGCGGCCGATCCTGATCCGGTTGAGCAGGAGCGCGGCCCCCAGGCCCCCCAGCGTCTCGAACACGACCGCGATCGAGACGTAGGCGCAGGTGTTGAACCACGCCTGGCGGACGTTCGAGTCCACCATGAGGTCGGCGTAGTGCTGCAGCCCGATGAAGGGCGTGCCGGCCCGCATGGGATCGATCCGGTGCAGGCTGTCCCACAAGGTCAGCACCAGGGGAACGAACACCAGGGCCGCCATGAGCAGGACCACGGGCGCCGCGAAGGCGAGCCCGAGCCATCGGTCCCCGCTCGCGGCCGAGCCCCCCGCGGAAATCCGCGCGGGGCTCGCCGCAGGCGTGAGCGCATGCGATGTCACGATGGTCGTCCCCCGGGCGGGATCTCGCGCTACTTCATGGCCTCCGCGGCCTGCTCGGCGATCTGCTTCAGGGCCGCGTCGACCGTGAGCTGGCCCTTGGCGGCCTGGTTCAGCGCCGTCGCCACCGCGCTCGAGAACTGCGGATACCAGCCGGGCGTGCCCTGCTTGAACAGCGGCTCGACCACGGCCGCCTCCTCGAGCAGCACCTTGCCGCTCGCGAGCTTGCCGTCCTTGTTCAGGGTCTGCAGGACCGAGGTCCGGGTCGGGAGGTTGCCGAGCGCGGCGTAGCTCTCGATCTGGTTCTCCGGGTCCACCATCCATTTGACGAAGACGGCCGCGGCCTCCTTGTGCTGCGAGGCGGCCGGGATGCCGGCCGCGCCCGGCAGGCCGAAGCTGCGGGTCTTGCCCGATACGTTCGGCATCAGGGCGCCGACGGCGGTGCTGGCGACCTTGGACTTGGTGGGGTCCGTATAGACCGCGATGTTGCCGGCCCAGCCCGCGAGATCGAAGGTGATCTGCCCGTTCTTGAACAGCTCCTGGATCTCGACGTCCTTGAGCCCGGTCGCGGCGGGATCGACGAGGCCGTTCTTGAGGGCGTCGATCTCCCAGGCCATGGCCTTGTAGCCCGCCGAATCGGGCGTCGTGAACAGGGGCTTGAAGTCCTTGTCGAACAGGTCCCCGCCGAAAGCCTTGGTGAGCAGGTACCAGGCCGTCGCCGAGCCTTCGGTCGAGGAGAAGGGCAGCCCGATCGGGTATTGCACGATGCCCTTGGCCTTGATGGCCTTGGCGTTCGCCAGGAGCTCATCGGGCGTGGTCGGGGCCTTGCCGATGCCGGCCTTCTTGAGATGGTCCTCGTTGAGGATCAGCAGCCGGAAGTCGTTGTTGTAGGGCAGCGCGATGAGCTTGCCGTCATAGGTGAAGATCGCATCGGTCGGCAGGTCGGCCGTCACCTTGGGATCCACGATGCCGTCCAGCGGCAGGTACCAGTTGGCGGCGCCGAACTGGCCCACCCAGGACCAGTCGACCTCCGTGACGTCGGCCGGCGCGCTGCCCGCCACCATGGAGGTGACGATCTTGGTGCGGATGTCGTCCCAGCCCAGCGTCTCGAGGCTGATCTTGATGCCGGTCTGCGCCGTGAAGCGGTCCGTCATGCTCTTGGGCAGGGTGGTCCACGGGGGAAACAGGACCGCGATGGACTGGCCCGCGTAGGGCTTGTCGGCCTCAGCCATGGCCGGGGCGGCCGCGGCGAGAAGAAGCGAGGCAACCGTCGCCAGCACTATGGATCGTCGTTTCATGGCTGTTCTCCGTGGTCGGTCGTGTCTGCGGGGCGCGCCGGGGTGGACAGAGCCTGGTGCAGGCGATCGATCCATACCGTATCGGTCGGCCATCCGCTCAATTGCGCGGCTCGCAGGAGGGCGCCGCCCACCGGGGACAGCCGCGGCTCCTGCGGAGGGGCGCCGAGCCGCTCGGTGACGCGCATCATCACGGCCCGGCTCGCAAAGACCCCGCCGGCATGGCTCCAGGCGGCCTCCTGGGAGAGGCCGAGCGCGGTCCGGCACGCCTGGGCGTGGTCGGCGAGATGGTCGGCGGCCCGCGTGAGCAGACTGTGCGCCGCGGCGTCGCCCGCCTCGGCCATGGCGTCGATCACGCGCGCCACGCCCGCGATGGCGGCACGCCGGCGCGTCTCCTGCCCGTAGCACCAGCCCGCGAGCTCGCTCGCCTTCAGGCCGAGCCGCCCGAGCAGATTCTGCGCGAAGCCGGCCTGCGGGCTTCGCCCGTCGAGCGCCCGGCCCACCAGGGACAGCGCCTCCCGGCCGATCCAGAAGGCGCTGCCCTCGTCGCCGAAGGCGTCCCCCCATCCGCCGACCCGCATCTCGCGCCGGCCGTTGCCGGCCCAGGCCATGGACCCCGTGCCGGCCAGGAGCAGGATGCCCGGGCGGCCGGCCAGCGCGCCCGTGAAGGCGGCCTGCACGTCGTTGACGACATCGTGGTGGACCGGCAGCAGGCGATGGGCGACGTCCTGCTGCCGGCGCGAGAGATCGGCGACTTCCCCGAAGCACGGAAGGCCCAGCACCGCCCCGGCAAGGCGGGGCAGCACCGGCCGGGCCGAGGCCAGGCTGCGGGCGAGCGCGTCCGGCCAGGCGGCCTCGGCGAACGGGTCGACCGTCGCGGTACGCTTGGTCAGCAGGACCGAGCCGTCGCGGGCCGCGACGGCCAGGAGGGTCTTGGTGCCCCCGCCGTCGAGCCCCAGGATCAGGTCCGCGCCGTGCTCCATCGGTCAGCGGCCCCCGTCCGCGGCGAGCCGGGGTCCGGGCTGCTCGAAGGGCTCCACGGTCGTGAGCCCCACGCCGGCCGCCCGGAGCAGCTGGCATCGCTCGGCCGAGAGGCTGCTGTCAGTGAGCACGTGAACCGGAGCCGCAAGGCGCGACACCATGAAGGTCGCCCGGCCGCCGAACTTCGAGGCGTCCGTCAGCACGACGGTCCGGGCCGCCCGCTTCTGCATCAGGGCGTTCAGGCTCGCCTCGCCCGGATCGATGCTGTAGATGCAATGGTCGTCGCCGATGGCGCCCGCGCCCAGGAAGAGATGGTCGAACCACAGGCCCGCGAGCGTGGCCTCGGCCGCAGGGCCGACCAGGGACGCATTCTCGACGCGCAGCTGGCCCCCGATCAGGGTGACCTTCAGCCGGGGGATCCGCATCAGCTCCTGGGCGACCATCAGCCCGTTGGTGAAGATCGTCAGCGGCAGCGGGCTCATCCGCAGGCGCCGGACCAGCTGCAGCACGGTCGTCCCGGCATCGAGAAACACCGAGCTATGCGGCTCCAGCAGATCGTACGCCGCCTGCGCGATCGCGCGCTTGGCCGCAAGGTTCTGCTTTTCGCGGATCTCGAAACCGACCTCGGCATCCGCGCCATGGGCGATCCGGGCGCCGCCATGGGTGCGGCTGATCACCCCCTGCTGCTCGAGCGCCAGAAGATCACGTCGCACGGTGGCGAGTGAGGCGCCGATCGCATCGGCCAGCGCCGGGATGGAGCTTGCGCCATGGGCGTAGAGATGATGCCGGATGGCATCGAGCCGATCGGGTTGCATGAGCCTCCGAATGCAGGTCGATTCGGACGATAAAACGCCAAAAGATCAGGATCAATCAGATTTTTGATGCGCTGTGATCGAATGCCGGGTTATCGCTGCTCGATGCTGTCCCTTGGCCGGCCGGCCTACCGCGTCGCGCGGCCGGTGCGGCGGGCGGCGGCGGCCTCGATCAGGCCCAGGCCGTCGTAGATCAGCACCGCCAGCAGGCCGACGATCAGGCCGCCTTGCAGGATAAAGGCGGTGTTCGACGACTGCAGCCCGGCGATGATCACCTCGCCCAGCCCCTTGGCCGCGACGGTCGAGCCGATCGTCGCGGTGCCCATGTTGATCACGATCGACAGGCGCAGCCCCGCCAGGATCACCGGCAGGGCGAGCGGGAACTCGACGTCGAAGAAGCGCCGGCGTCCGCTCAGTCCCATGCCGCGGGCGGCATCGATCACGACCGGGCTCACTTCCCTGAGCCCGGTGATCGTGTTCTCGAAGATGGGCAGCAGGCCGTAGAGGATGAGGGCGATCAGCGTCGGCGTGGTGCCGAAGCCGACGAGCGGCACCGCGATGGCGAGCACGGCGACCGGCGGGAACACCTGCCCAATGTTCACCACCGCCCTGGACAGGGGAAGGAACTCGGCGCCTGTCGGGCGCGTGACGAAGATGCCCAGGGCCAGCGCCACGACGGCGCTGACGGCGCTCGCGACCGCGACGAGGCCGAGATGCGCGAGCGTCAGGTCGAAGAGGCTTGCCTGGCTGTAGATCGCCGGGGCGCCGTTCTCCGTCAGCGGGCGAAACACCGGCTCGAAGATGTAAGGGGCGAGCACGAGCGTGAGCAGCAGGGCGAGCCCGACCAGGCGCGCCAGGATGCCGGCCCCGCTCACGCGGGCGGCGCAAGACGGGAGGAGGCCGGCGATGCGGCACGGGCCAGGATGGCCGGCAGGGTGATGCGCCCCAGTGGCGACCCGTCCGCGGCCGTCACGGGCAGGCTCGCGGTCTTCTGCCAAAGCATGTCGGACAGCGCGTCGCGCAGGGTCGCGGTCTCCGGCACGGGCGGGCCGGAGGCCTCGCCGGGTTCGAGGGCCTCGGCCACCCGGGTCAGCGACAGGAGCCGGAACGGCCGGTCATTGGTGCCGATCAGCCGCTCGACGAAGCCAGGCGCGGGGCGGGCCAGGATCTCGGCCGGGGCGGCGAACTGCAGGAGCTTGCCGGCATCCATCACGGCGATGCGGTCGCCGAGATGGATGGCCTCCTCCATGTCGTGGGTCACCAGCACGACCGTGATGCCGAGCCGCTTCTGTAGGGCCAGCAGGTCCTCCTGCGCATGGCCGCGGATGATGGGGTCGAGCGCGCCGAAGGGCTCGTCCATCAGCAGCAGCGCCGGCTCGGCCGCCAGCGCCCGCGCGACGCCCACCCGCTGCTGCTGGCCGCCGGAGAGCTGGTGGGGATATTTGTCCGCGTAGAGCGCCGGGTCGAGCCGCAGGAGGTCGAGCAGTTCGGCGACGCGCGCTGAGATGCGCGGCTTGGGCCATCCCAGGAGCGTCGGCACGGTCGCGATGTTGCGGGCGACCGTCCAATGCGGAAACAGGCCGTGGCCTTGGATGACGTAGCCGATGCCGCGGCGGAGCTCCTCGCCCGGGACGCCGGCCGTGTCGCGCCCCTCGATGCGGATGGTGCCGGCCGTGGGCTCGATCAGGCGGTTGATCATGCGCAGCAGCGTCGACTTCCCGCTGCCCGAGGTGCCGACCACGACCGTGATCGTGCCGCGGCCGAGCGTCAGGGTAACGTCGTCGACCGCGACCGCGCTGCCGAACCGGCGGGTCACGCCTTCGATCTCGATCATGCCGGCACCCTCCTGGTGAGATCGATCACGGCATCGAGCAGGATGGCCGCCACGAAGGCGAACCCGATGATCGGGATCGCGCCGAGGAGCACGAGATCCGTCGCGGCCTGTCCGATGCCCTGGAACACGAAGCTGCCGAGCCCGCCGCCCCCGATCAGCGCCGCCACGGTGACGAGGCCGATGTTCTGCACCAGCACGATGCGGATGCCGGTCAGGATGATCGGTGCGGCCAGCGGGAGCTCAACCTGCAGCAGCCGCTGCCGGTCGCTCATGCCCATGCCGCGCGCCGCATCGGAGGCCTGCGGGGGCACCTGATCGAGACCGATCGCGGTGTTGGCCACGACGGGCAGCAGCGAATAGAGGAACAGGGCGATGACGGCCGGCGCCGTCCCGATGCCCCGGATGCCGAGATCGGACAGCACCGGCACATGGGCCGCGAGCAGGCCGAGCGGCACCATCATGAGCCCGTACATGGCGATGCTCGGGATGGTCTGCACGACGTTGAGCACCGGCAGGGTGACGCTCCGGAGCCGGACCGACCTCGCGCAGGCGATGCCGAGCGGAATGCCGAGGACGAGGGCCGCGGCGAGCGAGCCGAAGGCCAGCTCGACGTGCTTGGCGGCCTCGCGCCAGAACGTGTCGGCATGCGAGGCGTATTCCTTGAGGAGCGACAGCGCGCTCCACCAGCCCGAGCCCAGGATGACGGCGACCATCGCGACGGCCAGCGCGAGCGCGGCCAGCCGGGCGAGCGGGCGCAGCGAGGCCTTGGCCAGCGTGTCGGCGGCCAGCAGCGCGAAGGCCAGGGCCAGGAGCCAGAAGCCGCTCGCCGGGGCGACCCGGGCGAAGCTGTTGCCCGCCGGGACGACGGTTGCCGGAACCAGCCCGATCGTAACCCCCAGGGTCAGCAGCGCCGCCGCGATCGCCCCGACGCGCCATCGGGCCGGGGTCCGCCACACGACGATCAGGATGGCGGCGCAGAAGATCGCGAGGGCAAGGAGGCCGACGGGGGGCGGCAGCGAGGCGACCAGGCCGAGCCCCTTGCCCGACGCGATCCGGTTGGCGCGATAGGTCGCGAAGGGCTGGAGAAAAAGCGCGAAGGCAGCGACGGCGCCCAGGACGACGCCGACGCGATCGAAGCGCGTCACCCGGGCCCGCCACGGAGGGGCGTCCGCACGGAGCGCCACCCCGCCCCGCGAAGGACGCGGCGGCAGAGGCCGTACCGCCTTGGGCGCCCGGGAGCCGACGTCAGCCAAAGGGGGCGCCGGGCCTCATTTCACGAAGTTCTTGGACTTGAGATAGTCCTTGGCGACGTCGGTCGCCGCCTCGCCGTTCACCTGGATCCGGGCGTTCAGCCCCTGCAGGGTCTTGAGGTCGAGGCTGGCGAAGACGGGCTTGAGGACGTCGGCGATCTTCGGGTTGGCCTTGAGCGCCGCCTCGCGGATGATGGCGGTCGGCGCATAGACCGGCTGCACGCTCTTGTCGTCGTCGAGCACGACAAGGTCGGCCGCCGCGATCCCCCCGTCCGTGCCGTAGACCATCGCGGCATCGACGCCGTCGGTCTGGTCGGCCGCGGCCTTGATGGTGGCGGACGTGTCGCCGCCCGACAGGTTGAGGATCTGGTCCGGCTTCAGGACGAAACCGTAGGTCTTCTGGAACGCCGGAAGCGCCGCCGCGCTGTTCACGAACTCGGACGAG
>CAXUMV010000063.1:277-2099 GCA_964252065.1 uncultured Lichenihabitans sp. | reverse complement strand
CGTCCCGAAGTCGCTCAGCGTCTTCAGCTTGTTGGCGGTGGCGACATCCGAGCGAAGGCCGATCGCCCAGGTGTTGTTGGCGGGCGAGGGGTCGAGCCAGACGACCTTGTTGGCGTCGTAGTCGAGCGTCTTGGCGAGCGCGTAGCCCTTGGCGGCATCCTTCCAGGCCGCGTCGTCGGCCTTGTTGAAGAAGAAGCCGGCGTTACCGGTATATTCGGGATAGATGTCGATCTCGCCGGCCAGGAGCGCCTTGCGCAGGATCGGCGTCGTGCCGAGCGAGATGCGGTCGACCGTGGCGATGCCGTTCGCCTTCAGGGTCTGCGCGATGATGTTGCCGAGGAGCGCCCCTTCCGTGTCGATCTTGGACGACACGACCACGTCGGCGGCCAAGCCCGGGGCGGTCAGCGCCACCAGGGCCGCAAGGGCCACCATCGATGATGTGAGTGAAAAACGCATGCGACCTCGACATTTGCAGGATGATCACCATGAGTTTAGTATACAACGTGACTAGACTACAAGGGCAAATGCGAGATCGACGATGACCATCTTGACGCGTGACACCCTCGCCTCGTTCCGCCTGCTCGGGCTCTGGGCAAGCCTCGCCCTCTGCCTTCCGGCCGGCACCGCCGCGGCGCAGGACGGATCGGCGAACGACCAGGCGATCCAGGCGCTGGTCGCCGGCCCGGCCCGCAGTGCCGGCAACCGCGCCCGCGATCCCTACCGGCATCCGGTGGAGGACTTGCGCTTCTTCGGGATCAAGCCGACCGACACCGTGGTCGAGATCCTGCCGGGCGGGGCGGCCTACTGGACGGAGATCCTGGCGCCCTATCTCCGCGATCACGGCCGCTACGTCGCGGCCAACCCGGGCCCCGCCGACACCTCGGAGGAAGCCGTCAAGGGCAACGCGGCCTTCGCGGCCAAGATCGCCGCGAACCCGGGCGACTTCGCCAAGGTCGAGACGGCCGCCTTCACGGCGCAGGGCGACCTCGTCCCGCCCGGGACCGCGGACGTCGTCCTGACGTTCCGGAACGTGCACAACTGGATGGCCGACGGATCTGCCGGAGCCGTCTTCTCGGCCTTCAACCGCGCGCTGAAGCCCGGGGGCACGCTCGGCATCGAGGAGCACCGCGGCCGGACCGACCAGCCCCAGGACCCCCGGGCCAAGAGCGGCTACGTGCGCGAGGATGCCGTGATCGGGCTGGCCGAGGCGGCGGGTTTCAAGCTCCTGGCCCGCTCTGAGGCCAACGCGAACCCGCGGGACACCAAGGACTACCCCGAGGGCGTCTGGACGCTGCCGCCGACCTATCGCCTGAAGGACAAGGATCGCGACCGATACGCGGCGATCGGGGAAAGCGACCGGATGCTCCTCCTTTTCGAGAAGCGGGCGCCGTGACGGGGGAGATCAGGCGGCATCGAGCAGACCCGGTGCCGACCGCCGGTGTGGTCATTGCGAGGCGCGCCAGCGCCGTGGCAACGCCAGGCCGCGAGGCGGAGGCCGGATCATGGATCGCCGCTGCACTCGCGAAGACGACAGGGCGCTCGAGCGTCGTTTGACACGCCGCCGCCCGATATGCGGGCGCTACGGCACGATAATTGCTGCCCGTCGCGGAGCCTCGCCCCGCGGACGCCCATGCATTTTACCTGGATCGCCCTGAAATACTTCAGCGAGACCGTGCAGGCCCGTTCGATCCGGAAGGCGGCGGAGCTTCTGAACATCGCGCCATCGGCGATCAACCGGCAGATCATCAAGCTCGAAGAGCAGCTGACCGCCCCCCTGTTCGAGCGAAGCAGCAAGGGGCTGAAGCTCACGGCGGCCGGCGAG
>CAXUMV010000063.1:0-267 GCA_964252065.1 uncultured Lichenihabitans sp. | reverse complement strand
GTCTTCTACCGCTGGGTGCTGAAGACCCACGCCGGCCTCGACACGGCGATCGCCGACATCAACGACCTCCGGCATGCCCGCCGGGGTCACGTCGCGATGGCCTGCGAGGAGGGCATCGGCAAGGACTTCCTGCCCGCCGTGATCAGCGCCTTCCGGCTGAAGCACCGCCACGTCAGCTTCACGGTCGAGGTGCGCGACATGCAGGGGGTCGTCGCCGCCGTGGGGGACGGCACGGTGGACCTCGGCATCGCGTTCAGCACCGCACCG
>CAXUMV010000062.1:2156-12443 GCA_964252065.1 uncultured Lichenihabitans sp. | reverse complement strand
GAGAAGGTGGCCGACAGGCCGGATGAGGGGACTCACCGGCCCGCGGATCCCCTCATCCGCCCTGTCGGGCACCTTCTCCCGCAGGCGGGAGAAGGGGCTACCCCCACAAGGCCGGCGGCGGGGAGTGCACCACTGACCCCTCGTACACGAGCCCCGGCTCCCGGTCGGCGGCCAGCAGCAGCGGGCCGTCGAGGTCGACGAAGCGGGCCCGGGGGGCGAGCAGCAGGGCGGGCGCCATCGCCAGCGACGAGCCCACCATGCAGCCGACGAACAGGCCGAAGCCGAGCCGCTCGGCCTCGGCGGCGAGCAGCAGCGCCTCGGTCAGTCCGCCGGTCTTGTCGAGCTTGATGTTGACGACGTCGTAGCGGCCCTTCAGCCCCGCCAGCGTCGCGCGGTCGTGCACGCTTTCGTCGGCGCAGAGCGGGACCACCCGGTCCAGCCCCGCGAGCGCGCCGTCCTGCCCGGCCGGCAGGGGCTGCTCGACCAGCGCGATGCCGGCCGCGACGCAGGCCGCGTAGTTGGCCGGAAGATCGGCCTCGCTCCAGGCTTCGTTGGCATCGGCGATGAGGACGGCGTCGGGCACGGCGTCCCGCACGGCCGCGAGGCGGGCGGGGTCGCCGGCCCCGCCGAGCTTGAGCTTGAGCACGGGGCGGTCACGGGCCGCCCGCGCGGCCGTCGCCATGGCGTCCGGGGTGTCGAGGGACAGCGTGTAGGCGGTCGTGACGGGCGCGAGGCGGTGCAGGCCGGCGAGGTCGGCCGCCGGGATGCCGAGGCGCTTGGCCTCGAAATCCCACAAGGCGCAATCCAGCGCGTTGCGCGCGGCGCCGGCCGGCAGCAGGCCCTGCAGCCCGGCCCGGTCGAGGCCCGCCTCGATGGCGCCGCGCAGCCCCTCGATCTGGGCGCCGACGCTGTCGAGGCTCTCCCCGTAGCGCCGGTAGGGCACGCATTCGCCCCGGCCCCGCGTCGCGCCGTCCTCGATGGTGACGACCACCACCTCGCTGACCGTCCGCGCGCCGCGCGCGATCACGAAGGGCAGCTTGAGCGGGAACGACTCGGTGGCATGGGACAGGCGGCGCGGCATCGGTCACCTCAAGGCGGCGGGAGCCACGGCTGCGGCCGGGACCGGATCGGAGTCGATCGTCCAGGCGGAGCGGTCCTCCATCAGGGCGGCCACCAGGAGATAGGTTTTCTCGTGGGAGGGATTGTGGGCGACCACGTGTCCCAGCAGCGGCAGCCCGGCCAGGGCCAGATCGCCGACCATGTCGAGCGCGACGTGGCGGACCGGCTCGTCCCGGGCGCGCGGCCAGGGCAGGATGGCCCGGCCCACAACCAGGGTCGCCCGGCCCGGGCGCGCGCCGCGCAGCACGGGCTCGGCCGGGTCGCGCCCGGCCAGCGCCGCCTCGAGGCGGGCGGTCGCACCGGCATGCCGGGCGGCCGGCAGCCCCGGGTCGGGCTCGTGGGGGGTGACGGGCGGCTGCCCGCGGAACGGCCGGCGCGCGGCCGGCGGACGCCCCAGCCAGCGCCGCCAGTTCCACGAGCCGAAGCTGCGGGAGCGCGCGAGCTCCGCCACGAACCGGGCGCGGTCGAGCGGTCCCGCCCAGCGCATCACGGGGAAGTCGGGGACGAGGCTGTAGGTCAGGTCGAGGCCGAACGCCTCGGCGGGCTCGATGCGCAGAAAACCCTTCTGCCGCTCGACCTGCACCGGCCGCAGCACCCGCAGGTGGCGGCGCGCGGCGGGCTGGGCCGCGACCCCGACCCGGTCCAGCAGCCGGCACCACGGCCGGGCGCTGCCGTCGCCGATCGGCACCTCGGGGCCCTCGACCTCGACGCGCACGTTGTCGACCCCGTAGGCCGCAAGGCTCGCCATGAGATGCTCGACGGTGCGGACCGTGCGCCCGTCGCCGAGCCGCAGGGTGGTGCTCATCGTGCTGGGGACGCGCCGGTTCCAGTCCATCGGCACGAGGCCGCCGGGCGCGCCGGCCCGCATCACCTGGCGGCCGTGCCCGGGCGGGGCCGGATGCAGGGTCACCCGGCAGCGGCGGTTCGTATGCAGCCCCGCCCCGGACAGCGCGACGACGGCGCCGACCGTGTGCTGCGCGGTCAAGGCCCCCGCCCCGCGCGGGGCGGGCACGCCGCGCGCCGCGGTTCCGTCAGCTCAGCCGGCCGGCCGCATGGGCCAGCAGCGTGTAGACCTTGCCGGTCTCCGAGTTCAGGTAGCTGTCGGTCACGCTGCCGTCCCGGTCCTCCTGCCCGGCTTCCGACAGGAGCCGCTCGAACTCCTCGGTGTAGCGGTTCACGGCCTGGGTGAACTCGGGGTCCGAGTCGTAGCGGCGGCGAATCTCCTCGAACGTCTGCCGGCCGGCGGCGGTGTAAATCGCCGTCGTGAAGGCCTCCGGCTCGCCCCGGCGGAACTTGGCCCAGGCGGCGTTCATGGCCCGGTCGTCGATCAGGCGCCCGACATCGAAGGAGAGGGCGGCCAGCGCGCCGCCGGGCTCGGTGGGGGCGACGGGCTCGGGCGGCGGCAGGGCCGGCGGTGCGGCCGGCTCGCTCGCGGCCGCATCGTCCTCCCGGCTCGCGCGGGCCAGGAGATCGGACAGCCATCCCGCGCCACGCTCGGCGGCCGCGGCCGGGCGGGCCGGCGCCGGCGCACGCGGCGGCTCCGCCGGACGGGGCGAGGGCTCGGCCGTCTCGGGACGGCTGGGCGCTGCCCGCGGCGGCACGACGGGGGGCTTCGCACGCGCCTCGGGGGGCCGGGGCGCCGGCACCGCGGGACGCGGCGCCGCCGGGACAACCGGGGCCTCGGCCACGGATCGGGGCAGCGGCAAGGCCGGCTGCACGACGTCGTTGCCCACCCCGACGCGGGTGATGACGCTCGTCAGATCCTGCAGCGCCCGCACCTGCTCGTCGACCACCCGGCGAAGCTCGGCCGCCTGGACGGCCGTCTCGCGCGGCAGCTCGATGGTCGAGCGGTGCAGCTCCGCCCGGGTGCCGTCGAGCTCGCGCTGCACCTCGGTCCCGACGGCGCGGACGTCGGCCGCGGCCGTGCGGAGGTTCTCGATGGCCCGGCCGAAATACTGGGCCATGTCGGCGGCCGACTGCTGGGACAGGGTCTGGAACGTGCCGGCCGCCCGCTCGTGCTCCTCGCCCGCGACGTTGCGCAAGGCCTCCATCTGGCCGCCGATCGCCGCCGCGGCAGCGCCCGCGGAGCTCGCGAGCGCCGCACCGATCTCCTGCGCCCGCGCCTCGGCCCGCTCCATGGAGGCATCCACCGTCGCGGTGAAGGTCCCCATCACGTGGTCGAAATCCTCGATGCGGCCGCTGACGTTGGACAGCAGCGCGTTGAGGGTCGCCCGGCGGGCCTCGATCTCGTGCTCCACGTCCTCACGCGACTGGACGAGGGACTGGGCGGCCTCGGTCAGCGCCCGGTGGTGCTCCTCGATGGCCGCCGTGACGGCGCCGGCGTCGCCGATGCTGTCCTGCGCCGAGGCCTGGATGGCGTTCAGCTGGGCGGCGACCCGTTGGGCCTGCGCGTCGAGGTCGGACAGGCGGCTGGTCAGGGCGGTGTCGATGGTCGCAAGGTTGGCGCCGGCCTGGTCGACCAGCCCGGCCAGGGCACCGTTGGTCGCCTCGAGCCGTTCGAGCAGCGCGCCGACCTCCGTCTTCAGCGTGTCGCTGGTGCCGAGCAGGGCCTGGACGGAGGTCCGGGCCCCCGCATCGAGCGAGCGGCGCAGCGCGGCCGCCGCGCCGTCGATCGAGACCACGAGCTCGGCCTGCCGTTCGGTGATCTGCTGGACGAGGCCGGAGGCGTGGCCCTCGATCGCCACCCCGACCGTGCCGCCGATCGCCGAGAGGCTGTCGACCAGGGCGGGGCCGGTCCCCTCGAGGAGGGCGCGGAGTTCGTCCGACCGCTCGGCGAGGGCGCGCTGCAGACCGCCGCCGCGCGTCTCGAGCAGCGCCGCGATGTCCCGCGTGCGTTGCTCCAGGATGCCGTGCAGGCTCTGCAGCTGCCCGGTCAGGGCCGCGGTGATCTCCCCCGAGCGGGACGACAGCGACCCGTCGAGGTCGGCGACGGCTCTGGCCAGCGCGTCGGTGATGTCGCCGAGGTGGTGCGACAAGGAGGCGCCGAGCTCCGCCTGGCGGGACTCCGCCATGCTGCCGAACGCCTCACGGCCGCGCTCGAGCGTTCCATCGAGGGTGCCGACCGCACCCTCCAGCATGGTCGCGAGCTCGCGGGAATGGGTGACGAGCGCGCGGTCGATGGCCCCGATTGCGGTGGTCAGCACCGTGCCGATCGTCGACACCGAGCCGCCCAGCGAGCGCTGCATCGTCCCGATGTTGTCGCCGAGCGCGGTCGTCAGCTCGCCCGACCGGGCCGCGAGCACGCCGTCGAGCTCGCTCGTCGCCCCGGCGATGGCGTGCATGATGGTGTCCGTCTCGCGCGTCAGCGAGGCGGCGACCTCGTCGGCGCGGGAGGCGAGCGTTCCCTCGATCTGCGCCGCGTGGCCCTCGAAGTGCCCGTCGATGGCGGCCGCACCCGCGTCGAGCACGGCGCCGAGCGCCGCGGTCCGCTGCTCGAGGCTGTCCTCGATCGCCTTCGTGCGGCTGTCGAGCACGGTCCCGAGCAGGGTGACGTGCCGCCCGACATCGCCGGCATGGCCGGCGATCGTCGTCCGCAGCGCCGCGACCGAATCGCCGAGCACGGTCCGCAGGGTCTCGACATGGGCGTCAATCGCCCCGCCCACGTCGTGGTCGCGGTGGTTCAGCAGGCCCTGCAGGGTGTCGGCCTGGGCTCCCATGGCGCGGGTCTGGTCGCCGAAGGCGTCCTGCAGGACGATGATGCTGTCGCCGACAATGGTCTTCACGCCCTCGATATGCTGCCGCATGGCGAGCTGGATCGCCTCGGTGCGCGCGTCCAGCGTCCGCTCGATGTCGCCCGTGCCGTCGCCCACCACGGCCTTGATGGCGTCGATGCGCGTCGACAGGACGGTCTGCATCCAGTTGGTACGCGCCTCGAGCGCCGCCTCGGCGGCGTTGGTGCTGCCCGCGATGGCGTCGACGATCTGCCCGACGCGGCCGTCGAGCGCGAAGCTCATCGCGTTGGTGGTGTCGGACAGCATGGCGTCGAGCTGGCTCGCCCGGTCGCCCAGGACCCGGTCGATCTCGCCCGCGCGGGTGTCGAGGTCCTCGCTCGCCCTGCGGCTGCCGCTGTCGATCTCCTGCGACACATGGGCGAGGCGCTCGACCACGTCGCGCTCGAGCCGCTCGATCTGCGCCTCGAACTCGACCACGATCGCGTTGGTGCGGCTCGACAGCAGCGTGTCGATCGCCTCGGCCTTCTGGGCCAGCGCCCGGGTGACCTCCACCCCGCCCGCGCCCAGCACGTCGGCGATCTCGTGGGTGCGGGTGGAGATCGTCTCGGCGAGACGCTGGGTCTGGCTGTCGAGATCGCCGACGATCCGGGCCGCCATGGCGTCGACCGCCTGCCCGATCTCGCCCGAATGGCTGCCGAGCCGCTCCTCGAAAGCGGCGATCTGCTGCTGGATCGTGGAGGCGGCGGCCTCCGAGCGGCCGGCGATCCGGTCGGCCAGCGACCCCTCGCCGCCGCCCAGCTGCCCTTCCATGCGCCCGACCTGCTCGGCGAGGCGGGCCTGCAGCCGGTCCGCCGAGGTCTCGAGCACCCGGTCGAAGGCGGTGACCTGGCCGTCAATCGCCTCGTGCAGCACCTTCAGCCGCGCCCCGAGATGCTCGTTGACGCGGTCGCCATGCGTGCCTATCGCCGACACGATGTCGGTCGCGGTCTCGCCGAACCGGCCGTGCAGCGCAGACCCGCTGTCGGCGAAGACCGCGATGGCCTGCTCGATGGCGTGGTCGAGGTCGCCCCGCAGGGCATCGATATGGTCGGCGACGACCGTGCGGATCTGGTGCTCGCGCTCCCCGAAGAGCTGCATGAGCTCGCCGGCGGCCTCCGCGATCGAGCTGCGCACCTCGGCGACCTGCGGGGCGAGCGTGGCCGAGGCCTGACGCCCCGCATCCGCGAGGGCGCCGATATGGGCCTCCATCTGGGCGGCCAGCGCGGTCCGCGCCTCGTCCAGGGCCTCGCGGGCTCCGGTCGTGCGCTCGTGGATCACCGTGGCGATGGCCTGGCCGGCGATCTGGACGTCCATCTCCTGCTCGGCCAGGGCCTTGGCGGCGCTCTGCGCGGTGCCTTCGAGGAGCGTGCTGAGGGCCTCGGCCTGCTCGCGGACCGTGCTGGCGATCCGGTCGCCGAGTGCGTCGACCTCGGCCTTGTGCTCGGCCAGCAGCACGGCCATCGCCTCGCTCGAGGTCGCGAGCACCGCCGAGGCGGTCGCCTCGCGCTCGGCCGCGGCCTGCTCGAGGAGCGCGCGGTAGTCGTCGAACACGCCGGCATGATTGGTGAAGAGGGCGCCGAGCCTGTCGTGCACCTCTCCGAGCGCCGCCATGGCGCCGCCGGTCCGTCCCTCGAAGTCCCGGCTCATGGCCTCGCCGGCTTCGAGGAAGGCCGCCTGGCGGTCGTCGAGCAGCGTGCCCAGTTGGCCGGCTGCCACGGCCACCGCGTCCTGCGTGCTCCGCAGCCGCTCGTCGACCGCATCGGCCATCGTGTGGCCGAGCTCGGCGAAGGCGCCGTGCTTCTCCTCGAGTACGGCTCCCAGGTGATCGGCCGCCGCCGCGAGCGCGTCGCCCGCGCTGCGCACATGGGCGTCGACGGTGTCGGCGACCTGCTGCCCGAGGCCCGCAAAGGCGGTCTCCCGCTCGGCCAGCACCGTTCCCAGGTGGTTGGTGGCCGCGGTCAGCACCGCGCCGGCCCCGCGGACCCGGTCGTCGACCGTGTCGGCGACCTGCTGGCCGAGGCCCGCGAGGGAGATCTCCCGCTCCGCCAAGACCGCCGCCAGGTGATCGGTGGCCGCGGTCAGCGCCGCGCCCGCCCCGCGCACCCGGTCGTCGACGGTGTCCGCGACCTGCCGGCCGAGGCCCGCGAAGGCGGCCTCCCGCTCGGCGAGCACCGTCCCGAGCTGATCGGTCGCGGCCGCCAGGGCCGCCCCGGCTCCCGCGACGCGGCTGTCCAGGGTCTCGGCCATCTGCTGCCCGAGGGCCGCGAGCGAGGCCTGCCGGTCGTCGAGCACAGCCCCGACCTGCGCCGTCACGGCGTCCACGGTTCCGGCCATGGCGCTGAGGCGCTCGTCGATCTGCGCCGCGAGGCTGTCGCCGAGGCCCGTGTAGGCGTCGTGGCGCGCGCCGAGCGTCGCCGCGAGCTGGGTATTGGCATCCTCGAGCGCGCCGCGGTGGCGGTCCACCAGCGCGGCCGTGGTGCCGGCGGAGGCGCCGATGAGATCGTGGGCCGTGCGGGCATGCTCGTCGAGCGCCGCCATCAGCTGGTCCCCGAAGGAGGTCAGCAGCGCATGGCGCTCGTCGAGCACCTCGACCAGCCGCTCCGAGCCGGCCAGCACGGCCTCCCGGGTCGCCTGCGAGCGCTCGTCCAGCGTCGCCGAGACCCGGTCGGCGATGGCGCTCATATCGTCATGGTGGTGGTTGACCAGCGCCGTCATGGCCGTCATCGACTCGATCAGCAGTCCGGAGGCTGCCTGGGCACGCTCCTCGACCACCTGGGCAAAGCCTTCGCCGATGCCGTGCAGCGAGGCCGCACGGTCGCCGAGCGCCTGGCCGACGGTCTCCCCGATGGCCGCGAGGCGATCCTGCGCGGCCGCGATCTCGGCGTGGCGCTCGCCGAGCATGCGCTCGAGCGCGCCGCTCGCGGCCGTCAGCGTGACCCCGACCGTGCCCGCATGGGTGTCGAGCAGGCCGCCGAGCCGGCCGGCCGTGCCGGTCAGCTGGGCCTCGTGCGCCTCGACCAGGGCGGCGAGCCGGTCGCCCTGCTGGCTCAGCGCGCCCTCGGTCGCCGCGAGCCGGCCGACGATGTCCTCGGCGATGCGCTGGCTGCTCTGGGCGACGTCCTGGCTGCGCTCGGCCAGCATGCGGTGCACGTTGTCCTCGGCCGACTCGATGCTCTGGCGCACCATCTCGGCGCGGTCGTCGAAGCGCTGGACCATGCCGTCGCTGGCCGCGGCCAGGTCCTCGAACCGCTGCTCGAACACGGCATCGACGTGGCCGATCGCCTGCTCGACCGCCGCCTGCGTGGCGGAGGTGCGGGACGCCAGGAGATCCGTCAGGCGCTCCTCGGTGCCGGCAAGATCGGCATGGCGCGCCTCGAACAGGGTGGAGAGCGAGGCGGTCGACGCCGCAAGGGCCGCCCCGGCCGCTTCGGTGCGCGAGGCCAGCATCGCGGCGATCTCGGCGCCGGTGGCGGCCAGCGTCTGGTCCAGCCGGGTCCCCTGGACCGCGACCGTGTCGTGCAGGCGGGCGGTGGTGTCGCCCAGGCGCTGCACCAAGACGTCGCCGCGCTCGGCGAGGTCGCCGAGCAGGATGTCGCCGGCCGAGCGGAGGCGCTCGTCCACGGCGCCGATCCGCGCCGCCAGCGTCTCGGCCACCTCGGCCGTGGTGGCGCTCAGCCGGTCCTGCACCTCGCCGGTCGTGGTCGACAGGTGGGCGATCATCGCGGTGCCGTGGGCGGCGATCTGGTCGGCCATGCCCTGCCCGGTCTGGTCGAGGGCGGCGGCGATCTCCCCGCTCCGGCTGGCGAGCGTCTCGGCGACGCGCGCGCCGGCATCCCCGACGCTGCCGGCGATCCGCTCGCTGACGCCGTCGAGGTCGCGGGCGAGCTGCTCGTTCGCGTTGCTGATCGCGGTGCGGACCCGGTCCGCATTGACCAGGATCGCGTCGCGCTCGCTCGACAGCTCGCCGATCAGGAGCCGCATGCGGCGCTCGTTCTCGGCATAGGAGCGCTCGAGGTTCGACACCTCGGCGCGCACGATGGTCTCGAGCTCGCCGGCGCGGGCGAGCGCCCGCTCGATGCCGTCGCCCATGGAGGCGACCTCGCGCCGGATGGCATGCGACAGGCTCACGACCTGCCCGGTCGCCAGCGTCTCGGGCTCGGCGAGCCGGATCGCGATCTCGGTCATCGAGCGCGCCGTGTAGCGCATCTCCTGGGCCCGCATGAGCAGCACGGCCGTGACGACGATGAAGGCGATCGGCCCGAGCAGCACCGCGAGATTGGTGGCGAGATTGCCGCTGGACAGGGTGTCGAGCGTGAACCCGCTCCCGCGCATCGACCAGGCGACCAGCGCGATCCAGCCGAGCGACGCCAGGGCCGCCAGCCAGTAGGGGGTCCGGCTCGGCCGGCGGCGGAGCGTCTGCAGGATGTGGCCGACCGATTCGCGGTCGTCGTTGGCCGCGGGTCCCGCGGCCGGAAACGCGGAGCCCTCCCGGCGCGGCGGCTCCGCGCGGGACACCCGACCGTCGAGGTCGCCGCCCCGGTCGATCGCGACCGCCGGGCCGCCGCCGTCCGTCGCGGGGTCCGGATCGCGCGACACGGGCACCAGGGCCGGCGCCTCCGGCGAGCCGGCGGCTTCGTCGGCCAGACGCGCGGCGACCGGCACCGGGGACGGCTCGTCGACCCGGACGAGGTTCAGGGCCTCCTCGATCGCCAGAAGGGCCGCCGCCGCCGGATCCTTGGCCTTGTTCTGCACGCCCATCTCCACAACGCTGACCCCAGGCCGACACGGCGCGATCCACCGTGCCGCACGGCCTGCGACATTCCTCAAGGCGATGGCGCGAGAAGGAGGGCAGCCCGCGTCAGACGCTTGCTGCCACCGCCTCCGACCGCGCCGTGCCGGCCGATGGCCTCCGCCGACAACGCGCCCTGGGGGCATAGTTCATTAACCAAAACCCAGTCTACTCACGGGTCATCGCCTTGCAAACCGAGCGCCCAGGCAAATCGCAAACGTCGTTAACGGACGGGGCGCCCGGACCCCGGGTCCGGCGGGAAACGGAGCCCCATGCCCAGCACGCCGCATCGGCCCGGCGAGACGGCCGGCAGCACAGGGGCGGCGACCCTCGACCTCGCCCATCTTCGCCGGCAGACCCTCGGCGACGAGGCGCTCGAAGCAGACCTCCTCGCGCTATTCTCGCAGCAGGCCCGGACGATCCTCGGGGAGCTGACAGCCGGCGACCCGGACGCCGCGCGCCGGGCGGACCTCCTTCACCGGCTGTGCGGCTCGGCCGGCGCGATCGGCGCCTGGGACGTGGCGCGGCTCGCCCGGGCGATCGAGGGGGAGGCGCGGGGCGCCTCGGCCGCCCCGCATCCTCCCGCGGCCGGCATGCCGGCGCTCGCCCGGGCCGTGGAGGGCCTGCCCGCCGGCACCCGCGCGTACG
>CAXUMV010000062.1:0-2146 GCA_964252065.1 uncultured Lichenihabitans sp. | reverse complement strand
CGCTGGCGCCGCCGCGGCCTGGGCGCGCTGCTGGTGGAGCGCGCCTGCGAGGCGATCGACCGCAGGGGGGCGGCTACGCCCGACCCACCTCCTCCGGCCGCGACGCGACGCTAAAGCACTCTCGCCTTCCCGGGCGATTATGGTTATGACCGGGACCGAGAAGTCCCACGCGGGCGCTTGGCCGCACGACCGGTGCAGCGCCCGAGGCCCGCCGCGGCATCGTGGATCGCGTCAGGCACTCAGCGCCCGGGAGTGGGTCAGACCGTCATGGTAAAGATCGTCTTCATCGATTCCGCGGGGCAGTCGCGCGATGTCGAGGCCGAGCAGGGGTCGACCGTCATGGAGTCGGCCGTGCGCAACGGCGTCCCCGAGATCGAGGCCGAGTGCGGCGGCGCCTGCGCGTGCGCGACGTGCCATGTCTATATCGACCCCGCCTGGGCGGAGGCCACCGGCAAGGCCGAGCCGATGGAGGAGGACATGCTCGACTTCGCCTTCGAGGTGCAGCCGAACTCCCGCCTCTCGTGCCAGATCAAGGTGCGGCCGGCCCTCGACGGGCTCGTGATCCGGACGCCGGCCCGGCAGGGCTGAGCCCAAGCGGGGGTTCCGGCCGCCCGTCATCCCTTATCTCAAGGCCAGGCAGGACGACGACCGATGTCCGATCCCGTGGATCATCCCGACGTGTCGACCACCGATACCGTGATCGTCGGCATGGGCCCGGTCGGGCTGTTCGCCGTGTTCGAGCTCGGGCTGCTCGACATCCGGGCGCACCTCATCGACATCCTGAGCAAGCCGGGCGGCCAATGTGCCGAGCTCTATCCCGAGAAGCCGATCTACGACATCCCGGGCTTCCCGATGATTACCGGGCAGGCGCTCGTGGACAACCTGATGGCGCAGGGCAAGCCGTTCAACGCCGCCTTCCACCACGGCGAGATGGTGCAGGGGCTCGAGGTGCTGGGCGATGCGGCTAGCCCTCGCTTCCGGGTCACCACCGACGCCGGCCAGTCGATCCTGTGCACCTCGATCGTCATCGCGGCCGGGGGCGGCTCGTTCCAGGCCAAGAAGCCGCCCATCCCGGGGATCGAGGCCTTCGAGGGCACCTCGGTGTTCTATGCCGTGCGCAAGATGGACGCCTTCGCGGGCAAGAAGGTGATGATCGTGGGCGGGGGCGACTCGGCCCTCGACTGGACGCTGAACCTCCACCCGCTCGCCGAGCGGATCACGCTCGTGCACCGGCGCGACGTGTTCCGCGCCGCGCCCCACTCGGTGAACGGCATGCGAAGTCTCGTGGACTCGGGGGCCATGGATCTGCTGATCGGCCAAGTGTCGGCCGTGATGGGCGAGAACGGCCGGCTGCACGGCGCCGTGGTCAAGCACGACGACGGCACGACGACGGAGGTCGCCTGCGACCTGATGCTCCCCTTCTTCGGCCTGACCATGAAGCTCGGGCCCGTCGCCGACTGGGGCCTCAACCTGCACGAGAACCTTATCCCGGTGGATACGGGGACCTTCGAGACCAGCGTGCCCGGGATCTTCGCGGTGGGCGACATCAACACCTATCCGGGCAAGCTGAAGCTGATCCTGTCCGGCTTCCACGAGGCTGCGCTCGCGGCCCAGAAGGTGCACCGCTACGTCTATCCCGACAAGCGCCTGACGTTTCAGTACACGACGTCGTCGACCAACCTGCAGAAGAAGCTCGGGGTCGCCTGACCGCGCGGGGCGGCCGCTCCAAGCAAAGCAGGCCCGCGCCGGGGGGCACGGCGCGGGCCATCCCCTGTTGCGAGGGGAAAGCGTGTCGGCGAAGGTCGTTCAAGGGCATGCGAACCCTCGGTCCTCCACGCTTGACGGAAGTACGGACACCGCCCGCCCCAGTTTCAGGCGACAGGGAAAAACTGTCCGGGCATCGACCGCGTCCACGCGCCCGCGACGCGACATCGGTTTACAGCCGGCGCTTTCGTCAGTACTCGAATGATCCTGCGCCGCGCGGCCCTCGCCGCGCCCGCCCGAGGAGGACAGCCATGGCCCACGACGCGCCCGCCGCGGGTCCCTCCGGCAAGGTCCTGATCCGCAACGTCGGGCTAATGCTGAGCGGCGACCTCGCCAAGCCGATCCTCGACGCCGACACGATCCTCGTCGTGGATGGCCGCAT
>CAXUMV010000061.1:0-12739 GCA_964252065.1 uncultured Lichenihabitans sp. | reverse complement strand
AGCGTCGACCCTGACCGGCGCGAAGCCGATCGCCTCGAACGTCAGGCCGACCGCGCCCGCACGGCTGCCATTATGGCCGCTGTTCCCGAGACAGCTGCGCGCTGACCCTCACCCTTCCTGTCCTTCAACCGTTTGAGGTTCCTCCATGACTAGCTTCACCGACTCCGCGATCGGCCGCGTCACCGACTCGTCGGCGCCGACCGGCAAGCCATCACATCAGGCTGCCGAACCCGTGTCTCTCGAAGGCTCCAGTCCGCCGGGCAGTGGCGCGCCAGCGTTCCAGCCGATCGCGAATCCCGAGAAGCGGTTCGCCTACAGCCGTCTCCACCGACCGATGATGCGTTCAGGCAGCCAGCGCCTGGCAGAGCTGGCTGATGAATACGAGCGCGCGATCGAGTTCTGGAACGCGACGGCAACCGTCGAAGACGACGACCGCGAGACGGCCGAGCGTCGATCAGAAGGAGAGGTGGCCGTGACCCATGCGTCGCGGGTCCTCCGGGAACTCGAGCAGATGATCCAGGCCATTCCGGCGATGAACCTCCGCGACCTCGGCTTGAAGGCACGCGTGGTGAGCTGGGCCGATCGCATGGCCTGGAGCGAGAACGAGCAGCAGGGACTTTGCAACCTTGCCGACGACGTGCTGCTGCTTGCCGGCATGGACCGTATAAGGGCAACCGACTTCGAGTTCGCCCAACTGCTGCCGAGCTACACCGGACCCGAGCGTTACAGTGAGGCGCCGGCGGCCATGCAGCCTGATGCGCCGTCGTCCGGCTTTGGCCGGGCAAAGCCGAGTACCGAGCTGGAGCGTCTGGCGACGGAGTACGCGGCGGCCGCCGACCAGCTCAAGGCCTTCGACCTCGCCGATGCGAAACCCAAGCTCGACAGCCTTGCCAAAGCCAAGTTCCAGCGCCTCTGGAACGAGGCACACGATCGGGTCACGGCCATCGAGGCGTCGGCTACATACATCGAAGCGACTTCTGCAAAGGATGCCCTGTTTCAAACCATCCTGGCGTTCGGTGAGGTGGATAGCCTCCATGCCTGCGCCAACGCCGTCGAGGGCAGCGAAACCTCCATCACGGCAGATGTCCTCTCCTATCGCCTGGACCGACTTCTCTACTCGATTCGAGGCGTGCTCGAGCGGCGGGGGTGTCAGGCGACGAATGGGGCGGACGCTACGCGATGGCAGCCGAGAACAATCCGTTCAGGGGCATCGGGCTTGAGACGCTTCTCGGGGAAGCCCGGGCGTTGAAGCGGGGCGCAGACTACGACGAGGTCGCAGCGTGATGGCCGGCCGGCTCCTCCCCGCCATGATACGCACCGACCACCTGACCGAGGAGCATGACGATGGCGGGTAGGACAGTTCCGACCGACCCCGTCGCGCCCGACGCGCTGCTTCGCCTCGACATCGCGGCGAAGCTCGCGTTCCCGGACGGGTCCATCGTCCTGTCCAGCCTGAAGCGGGAGGTCGCGCGCGGTCGATTGACCATCTGGCGCGTCGCCAACAAGGATATGACCACCCTTGCCGAGATCAGGAGCATGGTCGAACGATGCCGCGTGCAGCCAAGCCGGCCCGCCTATGGCTCCGACCAGGCGCCCCCGATCGAGAGCCGGTCTGGATCATCGTCGATGGAGGACGTCAGATCGGCACGGGCTGCCGCCAAGCTGCGCGTGCAAAGGCTGAGGGACGGCTTCTCGAGTACCTCGCCCAGAAGCGCGATCCCCACGCCATCGCAAGGCGTCGTCCCGATCAGACCCCGATAGCCGACGTCCTGTCCGTCTACCTCGACGAGGTCGTGCCGAAGCAGGCGAGGCCCGCCAAGGCCACCAGCCGCATCGACCGGCTGATCGAGTGGTGGGGGGACATGCGCCTGTCGGAGGTGAACCCCACGACCTGCGCGGCCTATGCGAAGGCGCGCAGCAAGGGCGGCGCCCGGCGTGATCTCGAGGACCTGCGGTCAGCCATCAACCATCACGCCCGCCGGGATCTCCACACGGGGTTCGTCGAAGTCTCCCTGCCACAGAAGGGGCGGCCGCGGACGAAGTACCTGACGCGGGATGAGGTGGCCCGACTGCTTTGGGCCTGCTGGCGCCATACCCGGAAGCAGCGCCCGCCGCGCGGGACTCGCAGGGGAGAGTTGGTCGACAGCGTCGAGTACCACGACCTGCGTCACCTCGCCCGTTTCATCCTCATGGGCATCTACACCGGGTCGCGCTCGACGCCGATCATGCGGGCCTCGTTCTACGCCGCCTCCGGACGCGCCTTCGTCGACCTCGACGCGATGCTCTACCACCGCTTGCCGGAGGACATGGTGGAGGCCGAAAACAAGCGCTCGCCGACCTCGCGCCTGGGCGACCGGATCGCGGCCCACGTCCGGCGCTGGCGAGACCGGGGGATTGCCGCGCAGTTCGTCGTGGAGTGGCAGGGCAGGCCGGTGAGGTCGGTCAAGACGGCGTGGAAAACCGCGGTCGGCCTTGCCGGCATCGACGGCAACCCCACGCCGCACACGCTGCGCCACACCTGCGTGACCTGGCTCAAGCAGCAGGGGATGTCGAGTTTCGATGTCGCCGGATTCGTCGGCATGAGCGAGGCCATGGTCGAGCGGGTCTACGGCAAACATGACCCCAACTACCAGGGCCAGGTGGCCAACGCATTCCGTGGAACGCCTCGGAAGCGGACGGTTTCACTGCCGTAATCGTTGCCGTGAAGGAGACGACCCACCGATGTCGGCAGGCAAGTCATTGAACAGCCAGGTGGGCCGGGCAGGACTTGAACCTGCAACCAGACCGTTATGAGCGGCCGGCTCTGACCATTGAGCTACCGGCCCGGACCTCGCCGGGAGCAGCCGGTCAAAGCATATCGCGCCGACCCTGTCGACGGAGGCTGCGGAGGGGTGAAGAAGGGACGCTGAACTCGCCAGTCCATCCGTGGCCGAGCTCAGGATACCGCGAGGGCATCAGCCAGCGCATCGCACCGGCCCGTCGTGACGCGAAACTGGGCATGATCGGCCTCGATTGCAACCCGTCGGCCGTAGGGCATGACAGCCACGCGCAAGCTTGCGGCGGCCGACCTCGTTTACTATGTTCACTCTATGTTCTTTTCGAATCAGGCCGACGCCATGGACGACGCGATGTTCCTCGTGCAACCTTACCTCGCCAAAGCCACAGGCCTGGTGGCGCTGCCGGCGCAGGCCTTCGCCGACGCCGCCAGCGCACGGCGGGCCGGGTGGCGGCTGGCCCGCTACAGGGCGGGTGTCGTCGTCCTGTCGCAGTCGGTCGATCTGCTGGCGGCGCGGCGCGGGCGGCCGGCAGTGCTGGCCATCCACGGCCGCGTGCCCGAGAGCTGGGGAGCGGTCGCCAGAGCGGCCTGACGTCGTGCTGTCCTGCGGGCCGGCCCATAGGTCCGGAGGGAGGCAGGATGGTGGAGTCGAGGGGGCAGGGCGCGGAGCGCGACTGGCGCTACGATGGGCCCGAGATCATCGCGGACGGCGTCGTGCACGGGCTCGGGCTCGCCTTGGCGGTGGTCGGCACCGTCACGCTGCTCGGCCTTCTGATCATGCAGCGCGGCGACGCCTCCATGACGGCGGCCCACGCGGTCTACTGCGCCACCCTGTTGGTGACGCTCGGGGCATCGGCGGCCTATAATCTGTGGCCCGTGTCGCCGGTCAAATGGGTCCTGCGGCGCGTCGACCACGCAATGATCTTCGGCCTGATCGCCGGCACCTACACGCCCTTCCTAGCGCGGATCGGCAGCATCGAGACGAACCTCATGCTGGCCGCGATCTGGATCGCGAGCCTCGGTGGCATGGTGCTGAAGCTCCTCGACATCGGCCGCCGCGAATGGCTGGCGACGGTCCTCTATCTGGCGGTCGGCTGGAGCGGCATCGCGACGCTCGGGCTGATCGTCGCGTCCCTGCCGGGCACGAGCCTCGCCCTGCTGCTGACCGGGGGCGGCCTCTACTCGGGAGGGGTCGCGTTCCACCACTGGCGCGGCCTCAGGTTCCAGAACGCCATCTGGCACGCCTTCGTGCTCGGGGGGGCGGTCTGCCATTTCCTTGCCATTCTCGTCGCCCTGTACGGCCGCTGAGGCGGCGGGTTGCCAAAACCGGCCGCACGCCCGATGACGTGGAGCCAAGAAGGACGCCTGGCTTTGCCGCAATGACCCTCGCCTTTCTGATCGCCATCCTGCCGGCGTCCTGCCTGTGGATGGCGCTGGCCTGGGTCGTGGCCATGCGGGCCGGCACGGCGGGGCTGGCCGACGTGTTCTGGACGTTCGGCACCGGCACGCTCGCGGCGTTCCTCGCCCTGGTGCCGCTCCAGCACGGCGAGGAGGCCGGCCCGCGGCAGCTCCTGGTCGCCATGCTGGTCGGCCTGTGGTCGCTGCGGCTCGGCCTGCATATCCTGCTGCGGACGTGGTCGGGCGGCGAGGATCCCCGCTACGCCAAGCTTAAGCGCGACTGGGGCCGGCAGGCCTCCCGCAACATGTTCTGGTTCCTGCAGGTGCAGGCGATCACTATGGCGCTGCTGGCCGTGGCCGTGTTCGTGGCCGCCCGCAACCCGCGGCCGGAGCTCGACTGGCGCGACTGGGCCGGGCTGCTGATCGTAGCCGCCGGCATCATCGGGGAGTCGATCAGCGATCAGCAGCTGAAGTCGTTCGCCGCCATGCCGGGCAACCGGAGCCGCGTCTGCGACGTCGGGCTGTGGTCCTGGTCGCGGCACCCCAACTACTTCTTCGAATTCGTCGGATGGTTCGCCTATCCGGTGATCGGCATCGCGGGATCGACCGACTATCCGTGGGGCTGGGCGGCCCTGATCGGACCGGCCCTGATCTTCTGGATGCGAGTCTATGCCTCCGGCATTCCGCCGCTCGAGGACTACATGCTCCAGTCGCGCGGGGACGCGTTCCGGGCCTACCAGCGGCGGGTCAGCGCCTTCGTGCCGCGGCCGCCGCGCAAGCGCCCCCGCGACCCCTAGCTCGAGGCAAGCCCGGCATCCCATGTCTGCAGGAAGGACCGCACCTGCGATCCCGGCATGGGCCGGCCCATCAGGAAACCCTGCACGAGGTCGCACGAGCCCGCGCGCAGGAACCGCAGCTGCCCTTCGGTCTCGACGCCCTCGGCCACCGACCGCACCCCGAGCGAGCGCCCGAGCGCGATCACGGCCGCCACGATGGCGGCGGCGTCGGGGTCGGTCTCGATGCCCATGACGAAGGACCGGTCGATCTTGATGCAGTTGACCGGAAACTGCTTGAGGTGGGTCAGCGAGGCGTAGCCCGTGCCGAAGTCGTCGAGCGCGATCGCGATCCCATGGGCGGACAGCGTCCGCAGCACGGTCCCCACATGGTCGGCCCCGCGGCCGAGGAAGACCGTCTCGGTCACCTCGAGCTCGAGGCTGTGCGCCGGCAGGTCGTGCCGGGCGAGCTGCGCCAGGATGCGCTCGGCGAAGCCTTCCCGGGAGAACTCCGCCGCCGAGGCGTTCACGGCCACGTGGCCGAACGGCACGCCCTCCGCCGACCAGCTGCGCATGTCGCTCAGAACCTGGGCGAGCATCGTCTCGCCGATCCCCACGGCGAGCGCCTCGTCCTCGAAAGCCTCCGCCACCGCGCCCGGCAGCCTTATGCCCTCCTTGGGATCATGCCAGCGCATGAGGGCCTCGAAGCCGACGACCTCGCCCGTGTCGGTCGCGACCTTCGGCTGGTAGAACGGGATCACCCGGCCCTCCGCCAGGGCCTCCTTGACGGTCTGCAGGACGACGAGGCGGCGCTCCATGCGGGCGCGTTGGGCAGGATCGTAGAAGACGTGGCGGTCGCGCCCTGCGGTCTTGGCGATCGACAGCGCCATGTCGACGTTCTTCAGCGCCTCGTCCGCGGAACTGTCGTCGGGGATCAGCGTCACGCCGATGCTGGCGCGGCAGCTCAGCATCCGGTCGCCGATCGGCAGAGGCTCGCGCATCCGGGCCAGCAGGGCGTCGAGCCACGGCGCGAGCCCGCCCGCGGCGCGGTGGCCCGGCAGCAGCACGCAGAACTCGTCGCCTCCGAAGCGCGACACGAGGGCGTCGTCCGGCACCAGCCCGCCGACGCGCCGGGCGGCTTCCCTCAGGAGCTGGTCGCCCACTGCATGGCCGAGCGTGTCGTTGACATCCTTGAAGTGGTCGAGGTCGACCAGCACGAGCGCGGCGCCCGCCGCAGGATCGATCTCCTGGATGCGCTCCTCCAGGATGCGGCGGCGCGGCAGGCCGGTCAGGTCGTCGTGGTTGGCGAGGAACCACAGGCGGGTGGCGGTCGCCTTCTCCTCGGTGATGTCCTTCAGGATGCCGAGCACGCGCCCCGACCCCGTGTCCCAGCGGTCGACCTCCCCGCTCAGCGAAACCCAGCGCTTGCGGCCCTTGGCGGTGGTGAACGCGCACTCCACCTCGAATCTCTCGCCGGACTTCATGCTGTTGAAGAAAGCCGCCGTGATGGTCCGCAGGTCGGCCGGCGAGTACGCCTTCTCCGCAAGCCGCCTGTCGATCACGGTCGTGCGGGGAAGCTCGTAGATGTCGAACATCTGGTCGGACCAGAAGATGCGGTCGAAGTTCCGGTCGATCTGCCAGCCGCCGACATTGGCCATCCGCTCGGTGTGGGTCGTCACGAGATGCTGGCGGCGGATCTCGTCCGCCTGCGCGGTCACCAGCGCGCGCCGGGCCTCGCTCTTGATCAGCTGGACCGCCACGGCGCGCGTGGCCTGGTGCAGGCGCAGCTGGTCGACGATCAGCGCGGCGAAAATCTTGAGCTCCTCGAGCTCCGCCGGGGCGAAACGGCGCGGCGCGGTGTCGATAATGCAGAAGCTGCCGAGCCGCAGCCCCGGCTCAAGGGACAGCGGCACCCCGGCATAGGCCCGCAGGTGAAGCGCTCCGGTGACCAGGGGGTTGTCGCTGAATCGCGGATCGGATGCGGCGTCCTCGACGACGAAGACCTCGTCGCTCAGCAGCGTGTAGTTGCAGAAGGCGACCTCGCGGCAGGTCTGCGGGACGTCGACCCCGATCCGCGCCTTGAACCATTGCCGCTCCTTATCCATGAGCGGCACCAGCACCACGGGAACCCCGAAGCGTCGTTGCGCGAGGCTGCAGATCCGGTCAAAGTCGACGCTGGCTGGGGTGTCGAGGATCGCGAGCTGCCGTAACGCACGGCTGCGCTCGACTTCCTGGTGGCCGATAGGGTAGCCCAGTACTGGCATGTTCATGCATCGAGGTGAACATGCGGTTCTTTATAAAAGCTTTCATCGTCGCTCCAACGTGAGCCGTTGCAGGGGAATCTGGCGATGCCGTCCTCGCAAGCCGACCGGCCGCATGGCGGCGATGGGGCCAGGGTCGACCTGTCGAACTGCGACCGCGAGCCGATCCACATCCCGGGATCCATCCAGCCGCGGGGCCGCCTGCTGGTCGCCGGCCGCGACGGTGTCCTGACGCACGCCTGTGCCAAGGGCTTCGACGAGCTCGGCGGACGCCGGCACCTCGCCGAGGTGGTCGGCCAGGACGCCTACGGCCGTCTGCGCTTCGAGACGGTGTCGCCCGACAGGCCCCACATCTACAACGCCATCGAGACGGGGTCGCCCGCGGCGGGCCTTCGCGCCATCTCGGCCCACTGCCACGACGGCCGGCACCTGGTCGAGATCGAGGACGTGACGGCGGCCCGGGAGGTCGACAACCTCGCCGGATGGCTGCAGGCGAGGGTGGCCGACATCAGCCAGGCGACGAGCGTCGACACCATGGCGACCGTCCTGGCCGAGGCCATCCACGGCGTCTCCGGCTTCGACCGCGCGATGGTGTACCGGTTCGATCCCGACTGGCACGGCGAGGTCATCGCCGAGGCCAAGGGCAGCCTCGTCTCGTCTTACCTCGGCTTGCATTTCCCCGCCTCCGACATCCCGGTCCAGGCAAGAGCCCTCTACACGCGCCAGATTCTGCGCACGATCGAGGACGTCAACTACGTGCCCGTGCCGCTCCTCCCCCTGCCGGGGGCCGACGGGCGGCCGGTCGACCTCAGCTATTGCGGGCTGCGGAGCGTGTCCCCGATTCACATCGAGTATCTCCAGAACATGGGGGTCGCGGCGAGCCTGGTCGTGTCGCTGCTGATCGGCGACCGGCTCTGGGGCCTCCTGGTCTGCCACCACTATGCGGGGCCGATCTCGATTGCGCCGCGCGTGCGGGCGATCATCCAGGCGGTGTCCTTCTTCGCGAGCGCCCAGATCGGCCGGCTGGAGCAGATGGAGACGGCGCGGATGCGGGCCGCCGCGTTCCAGGCGAGCGAGGCCTTCGCGTTGCAGGGATCGTCGGGCCGCGACTTCCTGGTCAGCATCGCGGCGGCCTTCCCCGCGCTGCGCGACCTGTTCGACGTGCAGGCCGTCGTCGTCCAGGCCCCGCATGGGCGCGAGGCCGCCGGAGCCGTCGAGGCCAAGGGACAGGACGCAATCGCGCTTCCGGACGAGATGCTGGTCGCCGACCGGCTCCCGCCGGCCATCCTGAAGGCCGCCGGCTGCGCGCCCGAGGTGGCGGGGGGCGCCTTGATCACGCTCGATGCCCAGGCCGGCGCCTTCGTGCTGCTCGGTCGGGTCGAGGAGCGCCGGCTGGTCAACTGGGCCGGCAATCCGGACAAACCGGTCCTCGCCTCGATCAACGGCGACCTCAGGCTTCACCCGCGCCGCTCGTTCGAACTGTGGCAGCAGGAGGCGCGGGGGCGGTCGCGGCCCTGGACGCAGGCCGAGACGGAGGCCGTCGCGGTCGTCGCGGGCCGCCTGCGCACGGGTTACGCACTGGTTCTGCGGCGCAGCGCCGAGGACCAGCTCGGGCGGGCGCAGCGCCTCAGCGCCATCGGGGAGCTGACGGGCGGCATTGCGCATGACTTCAACAACATCCTGAGCGCCATCGTCGGCAATCTCGAGCTCGTGGTGGAGAGCGAGCCGGCCGACGTCGACCGGACGCTGGTCAAGGTCGCGCTCGACGCCGCCGACCGCGCCTCGACCCTGACGAGCTACCTGCTGGCCTTCGCCCGCCGCCATGCGCTGCAGCCGCGCGCCGTGGCGCTCCCCGCGCTCGTCGCGCAGACCATCGGCCTCCTGCGGCGGACGCTCGACGCGGCGATCACGCTGGCCGCCGAGGTCGATCCCGAGGTGTCCTTCGCCAGGGCCGATCCGACGCTGCTCGAAAGCGCGCTGATCAACCTCGTCCTCAACGCCCGGGACGCCATGCCCAAAGGCGGCGTGATCGTCATCGGGGCCGGGAACTGCACCGTGGACGAGGAGCTCGGGCGCAGCCTGTCGCTCAAGCCCGGCTTCTATGTGGGGATGTGGGTGCGCGACAGCGGGCCCGGCATCCCGGTCGGCATACGCGACCGGGTGTTCGAGCCCTTCTTCTCGACCAAGCCGGTGGGGGACGGCACGGGGCTCGGCCTGTCGATGGTGTTCGGCTTCGCCAAGCAGTCGGGCGGCTCCGTGGAGATCGGGGACGCGCCGGGTGGCGGGGCGCTCCTGCGCATCCTGCTTCCCACGGCCGACGTCGAGGAGGCGGCCCGCGAGCCGGGCCCGGCCGCCGTCGCGCCGGCCGACAAGGGCGGGCACATCCTGCTCATCGAGGACCAGGGCGACGTCGGCCAGGCCATCGCGCGCCACCTCACGGTGCTCGGCTACACGGTGGACAACGTCGCGAGCGCCGAGGCCGGGCTCGAGCGGCTGAGGGCGCCGGGCGCCCACTACGATGCCGTAATCACCGATATCGGGCTGCCGGGCATGGGCGGCGTTCCGCTCGCCCGCCAGCTGCGGCAGGACCGGCCAGGGCTCCCGGTCCTGCTCATCACCGGCTTTGCGACGGAGACCCAGCTCGCCTTCCTGGGGCAGGCCGAACGGCCTTTCGTGCTCCTGCGCAAGCCGTTCAGGCGGCGCGATCTGGCCGAAGCCCTGCGCCGGGCGATCGCCACCGTGCTGCCGCCGGCCGCCGATGCGTGAAGGAAAGCGTTAACGTCTTGCCTTTTATTGAAGGGGGGTGGCACGCAACGGCCATTGTCCCCGTGAGAGACGAAACGCTTGACGATCATGGGCGAGACGGCGCCGGACGCCGCAGGGATCCTCGATAAGCCGCACGTCCTCGTCATCGACGACGACCAGGCGATCTGCGATTTTGTCGTGCGCGTGCTCGAGAAGGTCGGGCTGGCGTGCCGGTCCGCGGGTTCGCTCGAGGAGGCCCGCGACTATGCGGGCTTGAGCCACGTCACGCTGGTGATTCTCGACCTCTCGCTCGGCGGCGGGGACGCGGTGGATGTCCTCGACCACCTGGCCAACCAGGATTACGAGGGCGGCGTCATGCTGATCACCGGCTTCGACACCGCGGCCCTGGAGCCGGTGCAGAAGCTCGGAACCATGATCGGCCTGACCATGTGGCCGTACCTGACCAAGCCCGTCCGCCCCATCGATCTTCGCCGGGCCGTCGAGGCCCTGACGTTCTGGAAGCCGGTCGCCCCGTCGCCTTGAAGGCCTACTCGTCATAGTCCTGCATGTGGCGCCGGCCGCGATAGGGCCGGAACGGACGATCGTAGCCCTCGCGTGCGTAGGCCGGGCCGTCGTCGTAGACCTCCCCGGCATAGCCGTAGGGCTGGCCGTACTCGTCGAAGAAAAGGGCCGCAAAGCCCTGGGCCTGCTGGTTGGTGTACCGGTTGCGGATCGCGAACGCGTCCGAGACCGAGCCGATCACGACGAGGCTCGCGACCGCTACGGCGGCCAGCGTCTTCACGCGAGATGACAACATGGGGTTCTCCTCGGCCGGGGCCGATCTGCCTGACCGGATGACGTCTCGGCGCCGATCTTGTTCCCCGGACGTGGTCGGCCCGCCCGCTAGAGGCGCGCTCCCGCGCATGAGTCCCATGCAAAAAACTATCGGTGAGCTGCCCGAAATTTGGTAGTCTGCCCCGCTATCAACGCATACAACGATGGTCATGAGTTGGCACAAGCCGACCAGCCGACGATTAAGCGTCGCATCAGGGAGCGAACATCATGACACATCCACGATCTTCGACGACATAGCGGGACCGCCCGGAAGCCGGGGTCTTGGCTTCGATCGGCCCGGGAACCTCGCCCGAGCGGCCAGTTCCGTTTCGTCATCCCTCGATGCATCGACCGCCGTTCTCGCGGCAGGCGGCGAACTCTTCGGCTCGGCCGGAATACCCCGAGCTCAGCCCATACCTTGAACTCACGGAACGGAGAGACCGAATGACTGCAGTTGCCTGGACATCGACCGGCGCGGCCACCCTCGCCCTGTGCCTGCTCGGCGGGACGGCCGCCTTCGCGGCGACCGTGACGGACGCCAAGATCGCCTTCCTAATGCCCGATCAGGCCTCGACGCGCTACGAGCAGCACGATCATCCGGGCTTCGTGTCCGAGATGAAGAAGCTGTGCCCCGGCTGCGTCGTCCTCTACCAGAACGCGGACGGCGATGCCTCGCGGCAGCAGCAGCAGTTCAACTCGGTGATCTCGCAGGGCGCCAAGGCCATCGTGATGGATCCCGTCGATTCCACGGCGGCGGCTTCCCTGGTGAAGGCGGCCCAGAGCCAGGGCATCAAGGTCATCGCCTACGACCGGCCCATCCCCTCGGCCAAGGCCGACTACTACGTGTCCTTCAACAACGAGGGCATCGGCAAGGCGATCGCCGAGTCGCTCGTCCAGCACATGAAGGCCGCGAAGGTCCCGACGGCCGATGTCGGCATCCTCGAGGTGAACGGCTCCCCCACGGATGCCGCGGCGGGCCTCATCAAGAAGGGCATCCACGAGGGCCTCGCGGGCAGCGGCTACAAGACCCTGGCCGAGTACGACACCCCCGAGTGGGTGCCGGCCAAGGCCCAGCAGTGGGTAAGCGGGCAGATCTCGCGCTTCGGCAAGAAGCTCGTGGGCGTGGTGGCCGCCAATGACGGCACGGGCGGCGGCTCGGTCGCGGCGTTCAAGGCCGCCGGCGTCAATCCGGTGCCGCCCGTCACGGGCAACGACGCCACCATCGCGGGCCTGCAGTTGATCATCGCTGGCGACCAGTACAACACCATCTCCAAGCCGAGCGAGATCGTCGCCGCCGCGGCGGCCGACATCGCGGTCGCGCTGCTGTCGGGCGAGACGCCCAAGGCCGAGACGACCCTCTACGACACGCCCTCCAAGCTGTTCACGCCTGCGGTGGTGACGGCCGAGAACCTCAAGGCCGAGATCATCGACAAGATGATCGACGGCAAGCCGATCCAGACCCCGGCCGAGCTGTGCACCGGCCGCTACGCGGAAGGCTGCAAGAAGCTCGGCATCAACTGACCGATCCGAACCCGCCGGCCGCCCGTCGACCCTTCGCGGTGGACGGGCGGCCGAAACTGGAGTGTTGTGGTTCATGATCGAGCAGAAGGACGGCCGCGCGTGACCGATGCCTTGCAGCGGCCCGACCCGCCGGGCGAGCTGGTTCTCAGCCTGCGCGGCATCTCCAAGCATTTCGGCGCCGTCTCCGCGCTGACCGACATCGACCTCGACGTGCGGGCCGGCGAGGTGGTGGCGCTCGTGGGGGACAACGGGGCCGGCAAGTCGACCCTGGTCAAGGTCCTGGCCGGGGTGCACCAGCCGAGCTCGGGAACCATGTCGTTCCGCGGCAGTCCCGTGACCCTCGACAGCCCGAGCGCGTCGCTGGCGCTCGGCATCGCCACCGTGTTCCAGGATCTCGCGCTGTGCGAGAACCTCGACGTCGTCGCCAACAT